>CAYRFD010000065.1:0-2618 GCA_964423475.1 uncultured Candidatus Saccharibacteria bacterium | reverse complement strand
TTATTCAAAACCATCAAAAATAGTAATAAATAACATATATTTTTAAATAATCAAATGAACACATAAAATGGTACTTTGACCCTTGTAAATTGATACCTCTTAAGTTAAGATGTAACTAGAGTTTGCAAATAAATACCCAAAATTAGTTTACAAAAAAAGCTTTTTCGCAGAAGCCTAAAACGTAAACAGGCAAACCAAAATAATAACTAAAAAAATATTCCGCAGTGAGTATATATAAAAAAACTAAACAAATACTAAATATTTTATACTGCATTTTGCCTAAACTAAGCAACCCCGTAAAAACCATTAGTTTAGAAAATGCTAATAAATTATTTATTTTTGCGTTCTTGGGCATTTTTATATTCTCTTTTAGCTATATACTATATACGCACGAAAAGCCTGTTTATGCCGCTACTAACAACACAGTAAACTTTCAGGCTAGGGTTTTAACTAATACGGGCGCGTTAGTACCAGATGGCAACTACCATGTAGAGTTTAAACTTTATAGCCAGTTAAGTGGTGGCAGCCCCGTTTGGACAGAAACATACACTACCGGTAATTTAGTAGTTGTAAAAAATGGTTATGTTAGCGCTGCACTTGGGTCGTTTACGGCTTTTCCGGCAAGTATAAACTGGGATCAAGAGTTATGGCTTAGCATGAACATTGGCGGTAAAGCAGCAGGTGCCGTATGGGACGGAGAAATGAGCCCCCGTATGAAGGTAACTAGTGTTCCGTTTGCGCAGAGTGCCGCAAAGCTGCAAAACACAAATGGATCAAATACTAGTACCTTGCAATTGCTGGCACCAACTGGTGGTAACCAAGTGTTCCAAATTCAGGACCAAGGGGTAGCTGGAACGTTCAATTTGTGTATTCAAAACAGTTCTGCCTGTGGTTTTGCTCCATCTACTGGTGGTGGCAATTATATTCAAAATACAACGGCCAACCAAAACGGGGCAAGCTTTAATATACAAAGTTCTGCCATTGGCAACGTAACGGCTAAGCTTAGAGCTTTTACGGGGCAAACAGCAGATATTTTGCAGATTAGAAACGCTGCAGATACGGTTACAGTTTTTAGCGTTAGCCCAGCAGGTAACACAACAATAGGCGGCACTCTATCCGTTACCGGTGCCACAACCTTGAGCGGAACGTTGGCTGTTACGGGTAACGCTACTTTTGATACAAATACGTTATTTGTAGATGCGGCTAATGATAGAGTAGGTATAGGCGTTACAGCACCTACTGCTAAACTTGAGATATTACAGAGTGCGGGCGCTACCTGGAATACACTTCTTAAAAGTGACCCAAACACTGCCTATGGTTTAAAAATACAAGCCGGTAATGGTGGCTCAGAAGACATTCTTTTTCAGGTATCAGATTTGGGCAACACGGCTCATTATTTAACAGTTACAGGAGGTAAAGTTGCTGTATCTACCTCTACCCCCGCCGCCAATTCAAAGCTTACTGTTATGGGTGACGCAAATGACTTTGCGTTAGCACTTAATAATTCTTCTAGCGATGCGGGTTCTAACCTGTGGCGAATAGCGCCAACTGGTTCGTCTTGGGCTGCAGGTGATAACAAACTGGTATTCACTTACGAATCAGCCACTTCGTCTACATCTTTATTAACGTTAGATGGTGCTAATAGTAGGGTAGGTATTGGTACTACAAGCCCTGCTACTAAATTGAATGTTCAGGGTGGTGATATACGTATGGTAAATGACCAAAACGCTGCATCATATTTGCAACTATATAATAGCGATGCGGGTGTTAGCTCATCTATTGGTATAAGGCTTAATAACGGTGCTTCAAATACGTATCTTCAGACATTTGGAACGGGCGTGGCTACCTCTGCGTACGTAAGAGCAAGTGGTGGTATGTTAAGAAACGATTTAACTGGATTAGATATTGTAGCCTCTGGTGCAAGCGGTGATATTAAGTTTTGGACAGGGGGTTCTAACCAGAGAATGCTGATAGACAGTACAGGCAATGTAGGTATAGGTACTACAAGCCCAAGCTCTAAGCTACAAGTCAATGGAGGTGCTACATTACAAAATCACGGAATAAATATCGGCAGGGACGGCTATACCGCATTATTTAGAATGGGTGCACAGGGTGCTAGCCCTTATGATTTTTGGATTACAAATAACTATAATCCTTTTACTCAGGCTACGGATGATGCTGTTACTCTTGCTAATATAAAAATAGCTACTAGAGATAATTTTTCTGTTTTAACAAATGGCAATGAAAGACTTACTGTTAATGCGGCTGGCAATGTTGGTATAGGTACCACAGCCCCAAGCCATTTACTACAAGTATCAGGATCTAACCAAACCCTACTTGATGCAGCCGGCTTTTATAATACTTATGCGTATGGATCTGGCAATGTAGCTGAAACAAGAATCAATCTTGGTAAGATAGAAAACGGTGGTTTGCAATCTATGGGAGCCATTGGTGCTAAACCTACATCTGATACTAGCTCTACAGAAGGTGCATTATCTTTTTATACCCGCACGGGTGGGGCACTAACTACTAAAATGACTATACTTAATAACGGTAACGTAGGCATAGGTACTACAAGCCCAAGTGCTAAACTGCATGTAAATAATGATACAGATAGT
>CAYRFD010000064.1:0-2632 GCA_964423475.1 uncultured Candidatus Saccharibacteria bacterium | reverse complement strand
CCTTACCCCTTCTCGTATACTTGATACTCGTGAAGGAAACGGTGCGGTTAAAGCTCCTTTAAACTCTGGCCAAACAATTGATGTTCAAATTACTGGTAAAGGTGGAGTTCCAGCTAGTAATGTACGTGCCGTTGTTATGAACGTTACTGCCGTAGACCCAACCGTCACTGGACATGCCAGAATATGGCCATCTGACACGGCTATGCCTAATGCATCTAGCTTAAACTTTACAGCCAAACAAAACGTTGCTAATAGCGTTACCGTACCTGTGGGTAAAGATGGTAAAGTAAAGCTTTATAATAGTATCGGATCGACTCAATATCTTATGGATGTTGCGGGGTATTATATAGATTACGAATCTGGCGATAGTGTAGTTGATTTGTTTGCAGATATTAAGAGTAATGTTGGAAAACTTCATCAATACACTCCAATTGAATTTTCTGCAACAAAGCTACCCCAAAATGATACTTGGAACTTGCAATATACCTCTAATATACTGCTAAACAACTCTAATTATACTTTTTATAATGTAAATTACTCTAGTATAAGTAAAAAATTAAACTTTTACGTAGATGGAACTAATTTTAGCGAGTGCGAACCAACAAGCTGCAAAGTATTGTCAAACAAAATTAAAGCTCAAGACAATTTAGCATCTATGAGCTTAGACTTAAAGCTAAACAACCCATACAAAATTACTTTTAACTACGCAAAAGACAAATCTGGTATGCCAAATGGCTGGATTACGGTTATTTTAGTAGACCCTAGCTCTACAATGGCTTCTGAGCCACTATTTGCTACAAAAATAGCAAGCAACAACCAAAACGCTTCTGTTGTATCTGAAACACATTACCAAAGAATTTCAAAATCAATTAAAGATGATATTGGATATTCATGTGACAAGGTTGATCCTTTAACTGTTTCTATTCCTCGTGTATTAAGTGCTAGATCTGGTGCAATCGGAAATAGCAGTTGCCCCGGTAACGTTTCTACAAAAATAGCATCAAACTCTACGCTATTTAATTTGGGTATACCAAAAGCTCAAAGAGACAGCATAAAGCCAATTGCCAACATTAGCAAAAATAACGAAGCTTATATTACAATTAGCGGATCAGATAATATTGCACTTTCTAACGCAAGAATCAAGATTGAATCAGTTGACAACGGTTTAACGGTTGATACAAGCAATTACCCTACAGAAGGAATAGATTTGCCGTTAAATATGAACGAATCTAAATTTGCAAAAAATATTTCTCTTACTACCGATATGCAATTACAAAAAGGTCTTACCTACCAAGCAACTCTTTATCTTTATGATACAAGCGGTAATATGCAAGACAAAACATTTAAATTTATATATTAATATTTTTTGAGTTAATATTTGGTAATTATTATATATAGTATAATAATTCTATGTATAAAATCGTACCCGCAGTAAACGTACTAATAGTTAAAAATAATAGGGTTTTATTTACTAGAAGGCAAAATAAAAGTTGGGGCAACGGAAAACTAGTATTACCTGGCGGCCACGTAGAAAAAGACGAAACTCCAACAAATGCTATTATTAGAGAGGTTTACGAAGAGCTTGGTGTAAGTGTAAATAAAGATCATCTAAAATTTTTATGCACAGCGCTAAGATACAGAACGCAAGAAAAAACAGTTGCCCAAATTTTTACTATAAATAAAGACTATAACTATACCAATAACGAGCCCAATCAATGCAGTGAACTAGTGTGGTCTAGTATACTTAAGCTTCCAAAAGATGTTATAGATGATTATAAAATTATAATTAAAGAAGCCTACATAAACAATAAAAAATACCTAGAAATTATATAATTTTGACTTGCTAAACAGCGTTATCACCTTTTTGCCAATTTACACCGTCTATTAACGGAGAGAAAACATCTTCTTCTTTAGACAAAAATATAGAATCTAATTCTGCTTGAGTAGGATTTTTTGGTTTAAACCTAACAAATGGCAAATCACTTAATACGGCAATAGGAGTTTGCTCTGTGCCTTCTCCCATTGATAAAACCGCTGCAGCAGACAAACCGGCCGCAACGTTTGACGTACTAACCTTAAATTTTTTACCAAATAAATCTGGCTTACCCCTATAGTCGTTTAGGGGTTCAAACCCAGAGTAAGCCAATACTACGCCTACGGTACCGTACCTTAATGGCATTAAAGTACTATCCGTTATAACAACACCAACTTTTTGTAAATTAAATCTGTTTACAATATATTCTCTTATGGTGTTTGCGCTATTTTGTAAATCTTTTGGCCATAATACAAAATTATCGTCACCATTAGATTCGTCTATTCCGGCCATGGCAACCAAAGTATTTTTAGCAATAGAAAAGTGATAACCATATTCGCCCGCTCCCCCTGGTATATAATATTGTGAATACTTTTTTATCAAATCTTCTTTGTTTGCACTATGCATAGGAACAACTCTATTTTCGCATAAAGAAATTATTTTAGATGTAACCGCAACCACACTGCCATCTTTAACTTCTAATAAATATTTATCTAGCAAAGCTTCTACAGAAAGTTCTCCGGGCGATATAATATCTGTTTTTATAACGGTTACGTGCATTATTGGCTCCTTAATAACTCTATATAACTATACGCCTAG
>CAYRFD010000063.1:0-2646 GCA_964423475.1 uncultured Candidatus Saccharibacteria bacterium | reverse complement strand
ATTGGCGCAAACAGGGCTCAGCGCAAAGCTCAGTTAAAAAATGCTTTTGATATAAGAAGTGGCGCAAAAATTAATTCTAAAAATATTGTTTTAATTGATGACGTTGTTACAACAGGCGCAACCATTGAAGCCTGTGCCAAGGTACTATATGCTGCTGGTGCGGCTAGCGTTAGTGTTGTTGCATTTGCCCGCACCCCGTAATTGCTCTTTTATTGCGATGTTTATACTGATATAATTTAGGTCGGTTACATATAATATTTGGAGGAGTACCCAAGAGGCTGAAGGGGACGGTTTGCTAAATCGTTAGGTCGGGGCAACTTGACGCGAGGGTTCGAATCCCTCCTCCTCCGCCAAATAAAAAAACGTCTGTTTGGGCGTTTTTTTATTTGGCGGAGGAGGAGGGATTCGATATTAATAAGTTTTTACTTGACGGTTACAAAGCTTAGTCTAATTGTTTATATCATAATGCTGTTTATGTGCTACGTTAACAAGTAAATTCTTGTTACTGGCTCTTATTGATCTTCTGTTGGCCATACATTCCAAGTACAAATACTCTTCTCCAGATTTTTTTAATACATATAGCCAGTCGTACGCGTTGGGTGAATATTTTTTGACTATATAGCCTGTTGAATTTGAGTGTATGTTGCGTAAGTCAACTTCTCCAAGTAGACTGCTAGTGTATTTAACCTGTAATCTAATTAGTCTGTTGTTGATATCTATAATTAAA
The DNA here is from genome assembly GCA_964423475.1 of uncultured Candidatus Saccharibacteria bacterium. GTDB lineage: Bacteria > Patescibacteriota > Saccharimonadia > Saccharimonadales > CAIOMD01 > JAUPVN01. The sequence goes on along the minus strand of CAYRFD010000063.1, from coordinate 1,919 downwards.
TCGTAAGGCGCTGATTCGGTTAATGGTATAGACACGTCATAGCCCAAACGCGTAAAACTAGCTATAGCTTGGCTAACAGCAATGTCTCCCTTTTTCTGCGTAGTTCTCATAGAAATTAGTATATAGATATTAAACGGTATAGGCAACCGTTAATAATTGTATGATTTGTAGTATAATTAAATTATGGAGAGGTGTCCGAGCGGTTTAAGGAGCTTGTCTTGAAAACAAGTGTGCCGGCAACGGTACCGTGGGTTCGAATCCCACCCTCTCCGCCATCCTTTGTCGCCCTGTTTTAGCAGGGCTATGAAGGATTACTAAGTAAAAGATTCGAACGGGTCTGCCTGCGGGGGCAGACCCCGGCACCCTTGCCCTAAACAGTCGATAGCTGTTTAGGGTTATCCTAGCAAAAGTATTTTTCTTTTGCCTGAATAAGGCGAATCCCACCCTCTCCGCCATCCTTTGTTGCCCTGTTTTAGCAGGGTTATGAAGGATTGTTTTACAAAGAGTTTAAATTAACACCACAAGGATAATAATATGGCAAATATAGCATATTTTAGCGATGCTCTTACTCAAGAGGCATTGTTGGCAAAAAAGTACGAAAAGTTAGCTCAAGAAGCAGTTACCCCAGAAAATATGCAGGCCCTAGAAGAACTTGTAAAGTTATCAGAACAAAAAATGAAGCTAATTTATAACCTTATGATCAGCATTAACTGGTTTGATGATTAATATTGTTTGTTAGGGCTCTGCAATTTTGCTTATGGTTGTAGTACAATAAACATAAGATGGATCAAAAACAACAATCACCCCCAGCATCGCCCCCCCAGCAGCCGCAGCAAGGGGTGCAGCCTAATAATTTACCGCAACAACCCGTTCGGAGCTCACAATCTTCTGTGCAAGCCATGAGCATGCCTACTAATCAACTGCAGCAGCCAATACTCCCTACAGCCAATTTGCCCCTTGAGCAACCACAGCAGCCCATGCAGGTAAATGATATATCAAAACCTTCTATAGCCGGCGATACCACTCCTTCTTTGGCCGAAGAGCCCAAAGTTTTACCGGAAAATGATGTTGCTACAAAAGACGCAGTAGATTTGCAAGCACCCATAAAAGCTAAACAACTTTTGCAGCCCACTACCAAAGAGCAAGAAACGCCAGATATTAAGCAATCTAACGCAGTCTCTGATGAATCATTTAACCAAAATAATGAAGATGAGCAAGAAACAGATGAAGACCCGTCTTTAGAGCTTGCATCGTGGGAAGCTTCTGAATTTATTACTCACGAAAAGCCATCTTATTGGCATTTTGCTGTAGTTGGTGTGGCAATAATAATTGCGGCGATTACGTTTATTTTTACACAAGAACTAATATCTTCTGTAGCCTTAATTGTGGTTGGTATAGTGTTTGCCATATATGGCTCTGCCAAGCCAAGAATAGTTCAGTACAGATTAACAGGAGAGGGTGTTTATACAGATGAAAAACTGCACAAGTATAATGATTTTAAGAGTTTTTCTACTATAGAAACAACCGGGTTACCTTATATACAATTAATTTCTCGTAAACGTTTTATTGTGCCATTAACCTTGCACACAGAGCCATCATCTGTAGACCAAATTACTGAGATTATTGGTAAACATGTTCCATACGACCAAAAACACCAAGATCCAGTAGATAGATTATCTGCCAAATTAAAATTTTAAGTATATTAAATTTAATTTGAATATTTATTATTCTGCCTATATCTGTTATAGTAGCGGTGTTATGCACCCGTAGCTCAGCTGGATAGAGCGTCAGTTTGCGGTACTGGAGGTCGTGCGTTCGAATCGCGCCGGGTGTACCAAACAAAGAATCCGTTCGCTTGTGAACGGCTTTTTTGTTTGGCCATAAACCCCGCTGATTTGCACGCACGACCGCAGGTATAA
>CAYRFD010000062.1:0-2705 GCA_964423475.1 uncultured Candidatus Saccharibacteria bacterium | reverse complement strand
AATTAATAATATATTAGGCATTAATAAATACTCTTTTCATATCTTTAATTATACAAGCATTTTATTCTTAATATAACAAAACCCCAATAAATTATCTCTGCGATATTAATACTAGCTAAAATTTACATATATTACATTATCAACTATTTTTTTAATACGTTTCGAAGGGTTTTTTTGTAATCTATACCAATTATTTATAAACAAAATTGCACTATTCAACCAATCATCTATTTCTGTTAATATGCAGACCGTAACAGATGGTTCATATTGTTCTACAAGATCTATCACCATAGATTCTGCTAACGCTGTAACCCGTTTTATGGCTAACTCTTGAGCTACTTCTGGACTAGAGTCTTCAAAACTATCTAAAATATCAAGTATTACCTCGTCTGGATCCGGATATTCTCCAATACGTGATGGATTTTCTGGTTTTGACATATTGATTTCCTAATTTATATTTAACTTAACTAATTTGCGGATTGTTGCAAATCAGATTCTGGGCGAGTATTCGCGGTGTTAAGCTCCTCATCCCATTCTTTTATCTCACGCACAGCATCAACTAGCGCTGCCATACCGGCCATCCAATCGTCAAATGCTTTTTCTAACCAAGCAACATATGATTCATCATCAATAACATCAGATTCATCATCGGTATAGTTTAAATCTTATTTGACCAATTAATAAGGTCTTTAAATACTATTACATAATCAGCTATATCACTCTTTAGACGATCTACGGCTTCTTCTGAGCTTAGATAGCGATATTCTTCTAATCGTTCTGCTAATAAATCAGCGCTAGTCCATGGCTCTGTAACTCGTTGGTCAGTGGCTATATCAGGACCAAGTGATTCGGGTGTTTTCATTTAATCTCCTTTAATTATGTAATATTAAACTACAATATTACTTTTGTCAATGGCGGCTAGAGTTTAATAACAAATATTTTATATATAATCTGTGTTTATTATTTTACAGTTGCGGATTATCGGCTTGAGGATTTGTTTCTGCGGTTTGCTGCAAATACCAGTCATATATTCCGGGTATCGTTAGCTGCGGACTTTTAGAATCACGTAATCTAGCTTTTTCTATAAAACGTCTTATATAACCACCAAAAGGAATGGTTTTTAAATCAGATTCTGGGTCTGCTACAGCTTTTTGCCACTTATACCACGCATCTATTTCGGCTAATCTAGCGGTTTTCCAATCTTTTATATTAACCTTATCGGCTGCTATGCCCCTATTACTATTAAATTTACGATACGATTCCACCGTGGATTCAATAACTGTTTTAACTGATTCTTTAATATCCTCGGGGCTTAAATCTCCAAAAAATTCAATAAATTCTTGCACTATTGTATGCGGTGTTGTTTGTGAAAATTGTAAATTAGCTTCAGAATTGGTTTTTGCAGTTTGCTGTTCATACCACGCATCTATTTCGGCTGTTGTAGCGGTTTTCCAATCTTTTATATATCCATCATCGGCTGCTATGCCCCTAATTCTATTAAATTTAATATACGATTCCACCGTGGATTCAATAACATCTTCAACTGATTTTTTAATATCATTGGGGCTTTTACCCTCATGATATTTTATTAAATCTTGTACCGTTGTATCAGTGTTAGGATTTTGGCTATCTTCTACGAGATGCTTTGCATACCAAGCATCTAGCTGTAATCTTATGTTAGTTTCCCAATCTTTTAATTTTTTTCTTAATGTTTTAACAATTTCACGCCTTAAATTAATTTGAATATTTATATTATTGATAAATTCTTCGCTTAATGATTGAGAATTAATTTGATCTTCCAAAACTTGTAATCTAGAATTTATATATTTAATATCTTTTATAGCTCTACTTATATTTGCTTCTATTTTTGCTTTAACTATGTCAAATATAATTGCTGGGTTTTGATCTTCTATAGAACCTAGCATTTCTTCTAGCGATGGTAAATACAATACTGATACTTCTTGCGTATCTACCTCACCAGATAGCGATGTGTCGCTAAAGGGTGTTTCGGGTGTTGCCATATTTATATAATATTATACTAAAACATCGTTTTTGTCAAATTATTCTTGCGTTTTAACAGTTATAGTAGTTTAAAAATTTAGGAGCTCAATCTTAAAATAATATATTTAACCTTAATAATTGCTAAAAGGGCGATAGTGCTAATGGTTATAGTAGTACTTACTTTACATTAGCACAATTTTATGATACAGTAAGACCAATTGTTCCAAAGGAGTAAATATGCAAGAGGTAAATTTATACGATTTGTTAAAACATTATGCCAAAAATTGGCTATTTATAGTACTTTGCACGCTAGCAGGGCTATTGGCAGGGCTAATATACAACACATATGTTCAGACTCCGCTATATAAAAGCAACGCCACGCTATTAGTATTAAACAAAGAGGGCACAGCAGAAAATAAAACAACAACTATAAACAACTACATAGAGCTAATTAAATCTCGTAGAGTTTTAGAGCCAGTTGTGCAAAAACAGGGCAATGGCCAATCTTATGATGCAGTTGTTGGTGCTGTTACGGCCACAAACGATAAAGGTACCGAGGTTATAAAGCTAAGCATAACGTCAACCAACCCAGAACAAAGCAAAAACATGGTAGATGCCACAGTAGATTCTTTTAAAGAACAAGTAGCCACTATATATAAAACCAATACTATACAGGTTATAGATAGCGCCAATTTGCCAACAAG
>CAYRFD010000061.1:1979-2755 GCA_964423475.1 uncultured Candidatus Saccharibacteria bacterium | reverse complement strand
CATTTCTGCTGAAAAGCTGCATCCCCAACAGCCAACACCTCATCTATTAGCAATATATCGCTTTCAGCACGGATTGCCACGCTAAATGCCAAGCGTACCTGCATGCCACTGCTGTAGTTTTTTAACTTTGTATCCATAAAGTCTTTTAGTTCAGCAAACTCAACAATGTCATCGTACATTTCATCCATTTGCTTACGGTTAAAGCCCAGTAGAGCGCCATTTAGGTAGACATTGTCCCTACCACTAAGCTCCGGGTTAAAACCTACACCGAGCTCAATAAAAGGCGTTAGGTTACCATTTACTGTAACCGCACCAGTTGTTGGCGTGTACACACCAGCAAGAATCTTAAGAAGCGTGCTTTTTCCGCTACCATTACGACCAACAATACCAAAGAATTCGCCTTTTTTGATTTCAAAATTGATGTCTTTTAATGCAGTAAAATCACCTTTGTTTATCTTCTTCTCGCCTTTTCCCTTAAGGCTATTTCCGGCATTAACAAAAGCTGATTTAAAACTACGAGCACCAGCCTGCTCATGGAAGGTCTTGCTAATATTTTGAGCTTTTATGGCGATATTATCGCTCACAATTATATGTTCTCCGCAAAATACTTTGCTTGGGATTTAAAATATTTTATTGCTAAAAATACAAAACCAATAATTATTACAAAAGGCACAAACAAAAACGGCATGTCTAAGACCTTCCAGCTACTAAGTGTTTCATGACTAATAAAAGCCCATCGGCTATCTTGGATAATTTGTGCCATGGGGTTTAACATA
>CAYRFD010000061.1:0-1969 GCA_964423475.1 uncultured Candidatus Saccharibacteria bacterium | reverse complement strand
AAACTTTTCGGCAACAATACTAAGTGGGTATAGAATTGGCGTTGCGTAAAAACCAGCTTGCAACAATACCTCCCAAACATAACTAGCATCTCGGTATTTCACAAATAGTGCGCTTAAGAAAAAACCAAGGGCAGTGGCAAAAACGAATAATTCCAGTATTAATAAAGGTATAAGTAGCCAACTTTCCATTGGTCTAACGCCATTTATTATTGCAATTATAAATAGTATAAATAGGTTTAATGCTAAGTTAATGAATGCAGAAAAAGCAGCGCTCATTACCAACAGATACCTTGGTATGCTAATTTTTTTAATTAAATCACCCCTAGCTACAACTGAAGTCATTGCTATACTTGTTGCTTCTGTGAAAAAACTCCACAATACAATACCCATTAATAAGTAGACTGGAAAATGTGGAATATCGCCACCAATTCGTAAAAACTTCACAAAAACAACATATAAAATTACAAACAGAAATAAAGGTCTAAGTACCGACCACGCGTATCCTAATACAGAGCCTTGGTACCTAACCTTAAAATCGGTTGAAACCATTTCCCGAAGAATTGAACGGTTTTTTTGTGTAATGAATCTCATAAAATAGTACACTTATTTTAGCATGAAGTTTTTTGTAGTAGTACCAAACTGGAATGGTGAAGATTTTTTACAACAATGTATAGACAGTTTGCTTAGCCAAAAACAAGCATGCAACATTGTTGTAGTCGAAAATGGATCGGTAGATTCATCTGACAAAATACTAGACAGTTACAGTAATAAAATAACTGTTTTAAAACAAAATAAAAACTTAGGTTTTGCCGGTGGGGTAAACGTTGGCATTGAATATGCCATAAATAATGGGGCCACTTACGTAGCGCTATTTAATAACGATGCCGTTGCTGATGAATGCTGGCTGAAAAATTTAGTAGATAATGCTGGAAATGATATTAATACTGGGATAGTAACCTGTAAGTTTTTACACCAAGGGGACAATAAACTAGATAGCACGGGTGATTTTTACACTACATATGGCCTGCCCTACCCACGTGGACGTGGCCAAATTGATAGTGGCCAGTTCGATAGTGAAACAAAAGTGTTTGGGGCTACCGGAGGCGCAAGCTTGTATAGAGTAGAAATGCTAAACCAAATAGGGTTGTTTGATAATGACTATTTTGCCTACTTTGAAGATGTAGATATTAGCTTTAGGGCCCAGCTAGCTGGTTGGCAGGTAAAGTACGAACCTAAAGCAATTGCCTACCACCACATTGGTGGAACTAGTAGTAAAATTAATGGTTTTGCCGTATACCAAACAGCCAAAAACTTTTGGTTTATGTACGTTAAAAATATGCCAGGAGTATTGTTTTGGAAGTATTTATTTTTAGCAAATTATTGGTATTGCCGCATGTTTGTAGCGCGCATAGTTAAGGGTGGTTTTTGGCCATTTGTTAAAGGCTGGTTTGCGGGTTTGGTATTGTTGCCAAAAAAAATAGGCGAAAGGCGCCAAATACAAAAAAACCGCAAAGTTACAGTAAAGTATATAGATTCAATACTTATACACGCCCGACCACCAAAAATCGGTAAATAAAGATTCTTTAGTTGTCTTGTAAATTTATAATTTCACCAATAGCACTTAGTGCAATTTGGTATTCTTCTACCGCTTTTGCGTGTGCTTCTACCGCTTCTGTGTAGCTAGGAAATTCATTTTTTACAATAAATTCATTAAATGGACCTGGGTCGACTATTTCGGCACTGGCATTAGTGTTTTGTGAAATTGTTTCAGACATTTGAAACTCCCTTTGTTATATTCATACTATATAACAATTTTAATATTTGTGCTTGCGACTTTGCTAGTTTATTTACATAATGGATAGATTTTGTAGTAACCAGTAGTAAAAACCAATTAATTGGTTGATTTTGATGGCTAAATTTGCTATAAAAATAGTATCACCATGGCCAAGGACGCCTAAGGTTTCGACCG
>CAYRFD010000060.1:0-2845 GCA_964423475.1 uncultured Candidatus Saccharibacteria bacterium | reverse complement strand
GCGCTTCCTTGCCAAGGAAGAGGTCGAGAGTTAGAGTCTCTTCACCCGCACCAATAAGATAGCCCCAGCTTGTCTGGGGTTTTCTTATTGGTCTGAAATAAACATCTAACTCTCGACCTCTTCAGGATGTTTATAGCGCGTCTTTATCTTGCATAGATGTTAAAGACCCATTTTTGGGAATTATTTAATTTTGTATAATTTATTAACCGATTTTATTTTTAACAGTTTTAACAATATCTTCTAATCGCCAGTCGGATTTTACTAAATATTCGTGAACCCCAAACAGCATTGTGTCTGCAACCATATCAGAATTTTCATAATTTGTAATTATAATAACTTCTGTATTTTTGCAATCTTTATGTTTGCGTAGATCCTTTAACATTTCTAGGCCATTCATTCTTGGTAAATCAATATCTAATAATATTAAGTGTGGTTTTTCTTTTAAAGCTAATTTGAGACCCTCTTTACCGTTATTTGCCTTAAATACTATATATCCTTCTACAGTAAATTTGTTGTACATTACCTTTAATAATGAAGGTTCGTCTTCTACGATTAGTATTTTTTTATCTTGCATACCTTGGCCTCTTTTTTATTATTTTTATTTGATATTCTAATATCTTTATAATATCACAGCTTGTCTAGTATTATGTTGTGTCTTTATTATATTTTTTGGGCTATGTTTATCACAATAGATTAACGTTAAAGATTAAATTACAAAATATTTGGCAATAATGATTTGGTATACTAAGTATATGAATAAAAACATTTTGTATGTAAATGATAGTGGTTTTTTAGATGTAGGAGATGGGCATAAAATATACTATGAAGATTGGGGTAATAAAAAATCTACACCCATTATGTATTTTCATGGCGGGCCTGGGGCGCATTTTTCTAATAGCCATAAGAGCATGTTTAATCCCAAAAAACATAGAGTAATTTTTTATAATCAACGCGGCTCTGGCAATAACACTCCAGCAGGTAGTTTAAAAAATAATACTACACAAGATTTAATTAGCGATGCAGATAAATTAAGAGATCATTTAAAAATAGATAAAATGTACTTAAGTGGCGGGTCTTGGGGGTCTACCATGGCGCTAATGTATGCAATAGCTCAACCAAGTAGAGTTATTTCTATGGTTTTATGGAGCATTTTTTTGGCAGAACCTGCAAAAAATCATACTTCTTATACCTATATGTACAATATTTTCCCTGAAGCCTGGGAGCGTTTTATTAGTTTTGTACCAAAAGATAAACAAAACAATTGGTATAGTATTGCCGAATATTATAATCAACAAATATGTCTAAATAACCAAGAATCTATAAAATATGCTAACGAATGGAGCTTGTGGGGTAACACCCTTATGAGTGTTGGCTATAGCAGATCTTTATTAGAGTTAGAAAATATAAATAACGCTCAAGATAACTTAACACATGCAAAAATTGAGCTATATTATATGCTAAACAACTATTTTATAGAAGAAAATTATATTTTAAATAATATTAATGTCATAAAAAATATTTCAGCATATGTTGTACAAGGTAGATTTGATATGTGCACGCCAGCTATTGGTGCCTACAAACTTAAAAGGGCATATGAAGATAATATGACATTGCAGTTTGTAAATTCTGGCCATAAAAGATCAGACCCAGAAATGTCTGCTGCTTTAACTTGCGCTAATAATATAATTTTTAATTAATATAGCTTAATGATAAATTTAGTAAAAGATATCAATCAAGTAAAAAAAGTTATTAAAGATGATTTTACAGACTCATTAGATATAGAATATATTGAACGTGGCAATGAACATTTTGTTGCACTGATAGACAAAAAATACGTAGCTCGCTTTCCTCGTAACCAAAAAATTGCATTAAACGCATATTACGTTGATAATTTACTAGCTAGGTTAAAAGGTAGCCCACTTTTTGTACCAAATACTTTATATAAAAAAGATAATCCTTTATATTTTGTTTCTGATTATATTGACGGTAATCACCTAACAGCCCTACAAGTAAAAGCTCTCAATGTTAGTAATAAAAATGATTTGGCCTACAAATATGCTAACTTTGCTGCAAATCTACATAATCAGTTTAATACAAAAGAAGAAACGGCCATTCAGCTTAGATATGGTTTGTCAAAAAATAGGCAATTGTCTTGGCAAGATTACTTTAATAAGGCGGTTTACAGCAGAAAATTCCCTACTAAAAAGCAGGATATAATTGCAAAAGAATATTATAAAAAATGGCAAAGTAACGTTGGCACAAAACCTTTAGTTTTGCTACACGATGATTTACATTTAGAAAATATTCTATTTTTGAACGATAAGTTAGTTGGAATATTAGACTTTGGTGATGTAAATATAGGTTATCCAGAACAAGAATTTAGGCAACTGTATAAATTAGGAGAAGATATTTTATCTGAGGCTTTACAAAATTATAATTTACAAACAGGCAGAAATCTTGATCCCGAAAACGTTAAAAACTGGGCAATTATGCAACAACTAGCATCATATTCTGAGCGCTGGTTTAACAATGAGATGGGTCACCCAGCATTTACACGTGCTTTTGAAGATCTGAATACCTGGTTGCCAGAAGGCCAATGGGGCCTAAACTTATTATAAATAGCACTATGTGCTTATAATTTTTTACTATATAAAGTATACTTTTATTAGTGGCGCGGTGGCCGAGTAGTTAGGCAGAAGTCTGCAAAACTTCGTACACGGGTGCGAATCCCGTCCGTGCCTCCATTTATTGTTTACGTTATGCGTGATACAATATGTTTGTTATCAATTTGGGCGAGTGGCGGAATTGGTATACGCGACGGACTTAAAATCCGTTGGCAGAAATG
>CAYRFD010000059.1:0-2952 GCA_964423475.1 uncultured Candidatus Saccharibacteria bacterium | reverse complement strand
TAACAATTTCGGCTGAATATTCTTTATTAATACCTTCTTTAGTTAGGGTTAATTTACAAGTACCACCCGTGGTATTTAGCATAGACCTAACTACAAGTGGCCCACCAGCAACGTCTTGGGTGGCTGCGGAAAGCGAAACCTCTATTTTAGTTGTAGTAGTCTGTGGTTTATTTGACTTGTCTATAAGGTCTTGTTTCAGCCTGCTAGCTTCGTCTTGGTCAGTAGTTGTAGCGGGCGAGTAATCAACAGTATTCACTGGTTTTGGGGCAGAGTTTGCGGTTGCAGTAACCGGCTTGTTATATAGGTTAATAACATTTGCTTTTTCTAGCCCAAAAACAATAAAACCAGCAACTAATATAAAAGATGTAGATAATAGAGCTATTTTGGTGAATTTATTACTGTTTGGCATATGTTTATTTTAACGTTTTTGTACCTATAACACTACCATATTTATGGTGCTTACGTCAAGATTTACGCCCTGCATTCCATCCCGAAAAGCAACACATAAATGGATAACTAAACACATCTATTTTCCATGTAGACCAATAATTAACAATAATAACTAAACATACAAGTGGACAGGGTTGTATTGGCCTTTTGTGCAAAATAAATAATTATTGTATATATATTCAAAAATTTAATCTATAAATATAGATAACTTTACCCGGATAGTTTACCTCTTTAATTAAACTAGTACATTTTTCTTTTTCATCAAAATGACCAGTAGTAATAATATAACCAATATTATGGTCTTTCATAAAATCACTACATGGTTCAGTAACTATTGCAAAACTGTCTGGATTTACTAGCTTTAGAGTAGTTTTAATTTTACGATTAATTTCTCTGTCAAAGTTATATGCAGTATGAGAATACCTATTATATATATATTCAATTTCTAATTGTGGGTAAGCAAATACACCTGAGTATGAACGTGCACCGTTCATGGAAGCAAAATTTTCTAAATGTATATCCTCTGAAACCCAAGATGCACTTTGCTGTTTATTGATTCTTTTAATTTCATTGGATATAGGTGTCTTTGTTAATATGTTAGTCCCCATATACAAAGGGTTAACCCTGTAGGTCATGTAAAATGAAAGCACTAAATAGATAGCAATAGACAATATGTATTTTTTTGTAAGGATTAAATAAATAATGGCAGGTATCGGTAATGAGAAAAGAATAGCTTTAGTATATCCAATATAGCCGGGATAATGGCGTTGTACATATAAGCTAACTATTGTTTCAATTATTAGCACTAGTATGCAATAAGCAACTATATAAAATTTTGTTGGTTTTTTACTAATATAACTATTACCATATAGTTTAATGAATAAAACTAACTGTACTATTCCTAATAAACCGAGACCTATTACCAGCCTAGCGTGTGGAACCATTTTTAATAATGTTATTTCCCCCAATATGTTTATCCCAGGTACTATTAACCATAAAATAAAAAATATTATTAATAAATTAGTAAACAATAATGGATAATAAATGCTTGCTTTTTCTCTAAAACGTTTAAAAATTAAATAGAAAGAGGGCACTAATAAAAATGGAACTAACAGCACAAAATTTGAAGCTTCACTTGCATTTCCTAAGCTATTGGATCTAGTAAAATAATATAAAGATTTTGTTGGGTATTGTAATTGTGAAGATAAATGGCTAGAAAGTAAATTGATAATATGTTTATAGTCAAAGCCACCACTCAGTTGGATTCGTGTTCCTGGGTAGGCCGTGTTTCGTATTGTTTCTATTGCTGGTAAACGTGTAAGAACAAATAACATTATTGTTAGTGCAGTTGCAGCGATTATTATTGAAAAAATTATCATTTTTTCAATAATATTTTTTTTAGGTTCTTTTTTCGCCCATTTAATAAGATAGCCTATGGCAAAAACGCCTACTGCTAACGCAGCTGGAATTTGGAATGGTGGATATAATATTAAAGCAAAGCAAGTAAGCACATAAAATAACAATATTGCCCATAAAATTTGATGAAATGAATTATAACTTTTGAGTAACTTAATATAAACTATAGCTGTAAAAAGAGATAAATATATAGTTGCTAATGTGGCATTTAAGTACCACCATTGCACAAATGGGCTAAAGAATATACTTAATGCCAATAAACTGGCAAATAATTTTTTATCAGGCAAAATACTTATTGTAAAAAAATAAACGCTTATGACTAGTAGGTAACCTATTATCCACCACTTGAAAGCAAAGGCATAGTCGAATGGCATAATAAAAAATGCAAGATTTTGAGGTTTAAATATTACGGACCATTCTTTATAGGGAACATCTAATAATATGGACATATCTTGGCCGCTGCCTATATTGTTATTTATTTGTTTATAATTATTATTTGCTTGCGCAATAATCATTTGGCTATTTACAATCCACTCATCTGAGCGTAATGAATTTGGCTTGCCAAATATTAATCCACTATCCTTACTTCCACCACCAAAAAAAGAATCATATATTCCTATTGAAGTTCCACTGACCTTAAATGAAACCATAACAATTAATACAAAAAATAGAATTGCAGGAAAAAACCAAATACTTTTACTAAAGTTTTTGGTTATATGCTTTAGTAATTTTTTTATTTTGAATAAATAATTTAGTTTTTTTATCACTAGGTAGTTGATTTGCTTAGGTTGATGAATGCTATGCCGATTAGTATTAAAACAATTCCTACTATTTTAGCAAAGGTAAAAGATTCTTTAAAAATAATGAAAGAAGCTACAAAAATAAGCACATATACTAGGGCAGTTGTTATAGGTATTATGTAACCTAAATCATATTTTGATATTAGGTACATGTAAATCAAAAAACTAGTGCCGTATAGCATTATCCCGAATATTGTCCAAAAGTTTAGGTTTAGGCTAATTTTATTATTCACATAACTAATAAAACATTTAAAGAAACAGTTAATGCAGATGCTATAAAAATAAC
>CAYRFD010000058.1:0-3040 GCA_964423475.1 uncultured Candidatus Saccharibacteria bacterium | reverse complement strand
GGAAAGCGTGTTGGGCGCAAGCCCTCGAGGGTTCGAATCCCTCTCCCTCCGCCAAATATAATATCCCAGCTTGTCTGGGTTATTATATTTGGTAGATGTAATGATGATTCGAACGACAACAGCAAGTCTGCTGTTGGCCGCCCTTTAGCCCTAATAGGGTTTACCTGGCAAAAGTATCTTTCTTTTGCCGTAAAGGTCGAATCCCTCTCCCTCCGCCAAATAATTCATTATTTTATGCAGTATTAATTAGTGGCTAAAAAGGCAAGCCCAATTAGTATAATTACTAGCCCTAACCATTGTTTGCCAGTAATTTTTTCTTTAAAAAATATTGCTCCAATTATTACTATTGGCAATATTGACGCCGATTTTATTGTTGCAACGTAAGCAGCGTTTGGGCTTATTAGTTTAGCTTGGTATGTAAAAAGTAAATTTGCTGTGTATGTTAGCCCAATTATTAATAACGGCCAAAAATATTTTTTAGTGCCTATATATATGCTAGCCCAGTATTTACCATTATAATTTTTACTCATTTTAAGTACTAAAATTGTAACAATTATAATAAATGGAATAGACAGCACAGATGAATAAAAATTGTAACTTGTAGGGTTAGACATTCTTAACATTAGAACCTCTATATTTGCTGTGATGGCGCTAGTTATTACAGAACCTAAAATTAGTATTAAAGCAGTTTTATTTTTTTGAATATTTTGGTTACTTTTGTGCTTGCTATTAGCAATTATATAAACTCCTACTAAAATAAATAATGCCCCTATAAAACCTAAAAATGTTGGTACTTGTTTTAGTATTAAATATGCACCAAACATATTACCAATAATGTATAAAGACATTAGTGGGGCAACATAGCTTACGTCTGCTATGCTTAGGGCTTTAAAATAACAATATAAATTTATAGAGCTTAGTATTACTAAAATAGCCATAAGTTGCCAAAAATTGGCTGGTAATTCGCTTGGCCAATAAAATTTAGCAAAAAATAAAGTAGCTAGTATAAACGGCATAGCAATGGCTTGCTGCAACCATGGCATAGCCATGCTGCTAATATTATTTGCAACTGTTTTTTCTGTAGAACGCCGCACAGTTAAAAGCAACATTGCAAATATAGAAAGCATAAACCACATAGTAAAGATTATATGCTAAATATATTATTAATGTTGATTTGAGATGTTTATTTAGGTATTATTATTTGTAATGATTAATTTGCGTAACTTATTGGCACTAAACCTTCTACTCGCTCTAGGCGGGCTGCGTTTCAGTAGAGCCAAAGTTTCACGCTAAATGCGTTAAACCAGCCCCAAAAAGTAAAAGAAAACTTTGGCCAAAAACCAAAGTTATTTTAATTTAAGGAGAAAAGTTATGGCTATTGAAATTCCCTCAGTGCACGTGGATACCTTTGACACTTCATTAAGGGATGGGGCGCAGTCGTTACCTCAACAAAATCAATTTGTAGATGGTATGAAACCTGAGATTGCTCATTATATTGCAGCTTTAGGTGTTAGTGTAATTGAGGCAGGCTTCCCCGCCACCCCAGGAGATGCAGAAGAAGTTTTAGCAGTTGCGCAGACTGTTGGCCAGAATTGTTATAGTGTAGATACTTGGGAAAATGGCCAGTTAAAGGGTAACGTGTCTAGGGGCCCAGTTATAACGGGTTTATCACGTGTGGTTTTTAGTGATATTGAGGCCACTTGGGCGTCAGTATCTCCAGCAAACAGAGCACGTATTCATACATTCGTATCTACTGACTCCGAACATATGAAAGCTAAGTTCCCAGGTAAATCACCAGAAGAAGTTCTTACAATGGGTAGTAGGGCAGTGGCATTTGCAAAAGAGTTGAGCAGTGATCACCCCGATGCGACCGTTGAGTTTTCTGCAGAAGCTGCATCTACCACAGATCCAGCTTATTTAGAGAGAGTTATTAAGGCGGCTATTGAACAGGGGGCTGATATTATTAATGTGCCCGATACCGTAGGGCAACGTGACCCACTTTGGATGTATAGATTTTATAGTAAAGTTATTGGATGGGTTATGAGTACAAACCCTAATGCCGTTATTTCTGCGCATAATCATAATGATAAGGGTTTAGCCGTAGCCAACACCGATATGTTAAGACGTGCAGCTGTAGATTATGCGAATAAATATGGGGTAAAAGTTAATATTCAGTTTGAAACCACTATATGTGGGCTTGGTGAACGTGCAGGTAACGCTGATGTATTCCCAGTAGTTGCAGGTTTATATAGCCCCGATCCTGATTCATCAGCCCCAGTAACTTGGCAGTTTAACCCCAGCAATTCTGTTAATGTTGCAAATACTGTTATGGGGCACGCCGGCCTAGAAGTGCCTCGACAATCTCCAATAGTTGGTTCTGATATTAAGACGCATCGTTCGGGTATCCATAGTGACGGAGTTTTGAAGGGTGGGCATAGAATATATACTCCATTTGACCCAACATTTTGGGGTCATGAAAATGATGCAGTGCACGAAGATGGCAGTTACCAGGGAAGGCGAGGGCGAGAGGCTGCTAATGGTGAAGGTTAGTTTATAATTAGGTAAAATTTATTAGCTATAAATGCGCAAATAGCAAAGGGGATTATTGCTAAAAGTAGTGCTTCAAATGCGCCAATTTTACTATGCAAAATTAGCACAGAGCCTATATAAACCGCGGCAGGGATCATAAATATTAGTGCAGATTGTAAGTATTTGGCTGTATCTGTCGAGCTATTGCTAGATTGTATAAAAATATAGCCCAGTATTGTCATAATTGGTAAGGCAACTAACAGGCCTGCCCATTTAGCATCTACATGCTTGGCTAATAAGGTGGCCCCAACAACAACACTACCAGAAACAACAAATTGTAATATTAATTTTAAATAATCCATTTTTACATTATATCTTATGTAGTTTATGATAATTAGATGGATATACCAGATTGTTACTATCGTGTTAGTGCTAAAGCCCTTATATTAAACGATCAAAAGCAGTTTATGTTGTTTAAAGAGCAGAAAGGGGTGTGGGATTTACCTGGAGG
>CAYRFD010000057.1:0-3181 GCA_964423475.1 uncultured Candidatus Saccharibacteria bacterium | reverse complement strand
TAAGGTCAGATTAACTATTAAATATCCAAATGGCAATGTAGGTATAGGTACTACAAACCCCGGTGCTAAGTTGAACGTTGTTGGAGCTGCGGGCGGCGCAGCAATTCGTGTTAATAATAATTCCTATCTATTCTTTGATAACTTAAGTGGAGTAGCAAGTGGCTCAATTGGCTTAACGTCTGCCGATGTATTTCAGTTTAACAACGTAAATAATACCGCCATGGCATTTAGAACAAATAATACTGAAAGGTTAAGTATTTCTGCCGCCGGCAACGTTGGCATAGCCAACACCTCCCCAAGCTATCTACTGCACGTAGGCTCATCTGCTGTAACCACAGGCACATCTGTAGCCCAGTTTGAAAACGCAGGTGGCACTTGTACCATTACTCCATCTACTGCAGGTGGTATAAGCTGTACATCAGACGAAAGACTCAAAAAAGACATAACCAAACTAGATACTACCACTACTTTAGATAAACTCTTAGGTATTAGTACTATCTCCTACCACATGAACAATGATACGGGTGGTAGCCCACTTAAAGTAGGCTTTAGTGCCCAGCAACTAGAAACAATACTACCAGACCTAGTAGTAACTGGTGCAAATGGCTACAAGAGTGTATCTTACGCTGGCTTAACTCCATACCTTGTAGCAGGCATGCAAGCTCAACAACAAAGCATCAACTCACTCAAACAAGATATTCAAACCCTGCAAGCAGCCACAGGCATTAACTCCGGCGAAGTAACCATAGCTAACCTTAATGTATCTGGCCCTACAACTCTTGCAAAACTAACCGTTACGGGTGATGTAAACATACAAGGCAACCTAACAGTCAAAGATGTTTCTGTAACAAACCTTACAATCAACGGCCACATTATAACGGCAGGGGATACGCCAGTTGCTAAACCAACAGATGTTACTGCTACCCAGTGTAGCCTTGTTGGTAACGATACAAGTGGTACTATTACAGTTAATATTACAGGTGCAGATCAAGAAAAGGGTGCTTATTGTAACATTTTGTTTGCTAACCAATTTAGCGGCGTGCCACGCCCCGTTATTAGCCCAACAGACGCTAATGGGTGGGATGCCCAGCCTTACGTTAAAGCAACTAGTGCAGACATGACACTTTACTTTAACCAAGCGCCATTGCCGGGGCAAACGTACACGTTTAATTACTTTAATGCCCAATAGTTTTAGATTACTTTTTGTAGCGAAAAACTAAAAAAGTGTTATGTTTAAAACCGATTTTTAAGAAGTTAAATTTACCAGATAGTGTTTTACTCGTAGTTTGCAATAATTATTTTAAGCTAATATATTTAGCACCAAATAAGCAAGGCTTTAGTTTAATAAAATATTTATTAAAAACCATCTATAACTTGCTTTTTGCTCACAAAATTCACTTAAAATATTTATTTATTAAAATAACATTCCTTCTCTTACTTTTGCCGCAAAAGTAACAAAACTCTTTAGCGCTTATTACCATAGTTCTTATCTATTGGTAATAATTACATATTAAAAAAGAACTCACTGTTACTTTTAATACTTTAAGAAGAGTAACAGCTTAAACAGCTTTTTTATTAATATATGATAATTATTACAATATCTAAATAAACAAGGTAATAAGATGCTAGGTAAGCGCAGTAGAACAATATATCATTTTTATAGTTATGATTATTAAATTCTATTATGCGCTTTGGTTCTAGGCATCTTTTTATATCGGTTGATATGGTTTAGAGTTTTCGGTAGCGGGTGGCTCTACCTAATCCTATACGCTGTATTTTTTTAAGATCTAGCAAGCGTTCAACAGACTGCTTAACTGTTGGTCTGGCAACTTTAGTGATGTCTGTAATCTCTTTTACGGAAGTATCTTTATCTGCAGATTTTATAAAGTTCCACACAGCCAATTGGTTGGGAGATAATAAATTATCTATCCTTTTACCAGACAATAGCTCTATCGCTTGTTCGGCTTGGGCATGTAGAACAGGCAAAAAGAATGTAACCCATGGTGCTAGGGTTTCACCCTTTGTCTTAAAAGTAGTTTGTGCTTGGCGCAAGGCAACATAATACTCAGTTTTGTTATCTTCTATTAATTTTTCATGCGAGGCATAAGGCATGTATTCATAGCCAGCTTTTAGCATTAACAAGTTAGTCAACACACGAGACAACCGGCCATTGCCATCCAAAAAAGGGTGTATTTTTAAAAACTCAACAACAAAGTTGGATATTACTATTAACGGATGATAAGTTTTATTTTCCAATGAATCTTTTGTCCAATAAATGAGCTCACCCATTTCTTTGGCTGTAAGATAGGCTGGCGTAGTTTCAAAAAGTACGCCTAGAACCTTGCCATTGGCATCTTTCATTTCAACTCGGTTATCAAGATGCTTGTAATCACCGCGGTGGCGTTCGTCTTTACTTGTGTATTTTAAAAGATCAGCATGCAGCTGTTTGATCATATTCTCTGAGAAACGTATCGTTCTATATGATTCAAACACTGCCTTTAGCAGTTCGTAGTAACCGCGCACTTCTTGATTATCGCGATCTGCTACTTTTTGCATAGATAATCCGCGCATCTGTTTTTCAACCTCTGCATCAGATAGCTTGGCACCTTCAATACGAGTTGATGCTCCAGTAGATGTAACAAGTACAGATCGCTTGAGCCTACCTAGGGCCTGCGGACTTAAATTTGCACCACCAATCCATTGGCCATTGAGCCTATCAATCTGCGACAATTGAGAGAGAGTTATTGGTGAAAGTTTTTCTATTCGTTGGTTGAATCTTTGCATAATTGGTTACTTCTTATATATCCAATTATATCCAATTTATAACATACTCGCAAGCTTTATAAATAATATGTAATTCCACTGTGTTTTATGGGAGTCTGAGGGTATTTAACAACTACCCTTATTAGTTAGCGTTAAACAAACAACTTGATTTGCAAAAAGCAGTAGCCACTGCATATCAAAAACTGTCTTTTTAGGAGTGATGAATTTGTCTTGTTAGAATAGTAGTTATTCTGACAAAGCTTATCTATACGATAAGGTGCGTAAGAAAACTACTATTCTAGCTGACAAGGCGCAGTCATAAATGCGGTTTTTGGTATGTAGTGGCTACCAGTCTGGGCCTCTTTAAACATAATAAAGCCCAGACCGACCAACGGGAGTTCTTTTTGCCGTTTGTTTG
>CAYRFD010000056.1:274-3379 GCA_964423475.1 uncultured Candidatus Saccharibacteria bacterium | reverse complement strand
CGGTTATAAAGCCCTGTTCTTGGGCGATTTTTTCTGGGCTACCAATTATTTGGCCAGTACGTTTTTGTAGTACTATATTTTGTATTTGCATTAATACTCTTTTATATACGTAGTATATAGTAAGAGAGAGTAAAATTGATTATTTGTATCTGTTAAAAGTATTGTTTTTACTTACTATCGATAGTAAGTAAAATAGATATTACATATGCTTAGATAATAATACAATAGGCTATTAGATTGAAGCATCAATTTTGGCTTATATCTTTTTATAATGGTATTAAAAAGCAATAATAGGCTTATTATTGTACTTTAAAACGCAATAAAAGGCCTATTATTGCGTTTTAAAAGAATTTATGCTATATTTAATTTATGGAATATAAACATCGCACGCTAGAAGATTACCTAAGCAAACAGCTTGGCATGGGCAAAGCAATTGTTATATATGGCCCAAGACAGGCTGGTAAAACAACTTTAGCTAAAAGATTATTGCAAAGTTATAATGCCAAAGATATTGCAAGTTATCAGGCGGACGACCCTAGCCAAGCCCAGCTATTTAGCCCAAACACTGATGTTTTGGGGCGAATAGTAGCTGGCAAAAAAGTTTTATTTATAGATGAAGCACAAATGATACAAAATGCTGGGCTTGTGTTAAAATTATTGGTTGATACGTACCCTCATGTTCAGGTTATTGCCACGGGCAGCTCTAGCTTTGTTTTATCTGACAAGATAAAAGAATCTATGGTTGGCAGGGTTACGCCCGTAACGCTATATCCATTTAGTGTAGAAGAGCTAGCCACGGACGGTAAAGATAAACTACTATTTGATTTAGACAGATTTTTGATGTTTGGTGGTTACCCTGGTGTGATTTTACATGACGATCTTACTGCAAAAACAACATTAAATACAATAACCGATAATTATTTGTTTAAAGATATTTTAAATTTGGTAGATACTAGAAACCCAGAAATGTTAAAAAAGTTGCTAATTGCGCTGTCTTTGCAGGTTGGCCAAGAAGTATCTTATAACGAACTTGCAAACACATTAGATGTTAGCCGTACAATGGTTCAAAGGTATATATATTTATTAGAACAGAGCTATGTAATATTTAGGCTTGACCCGCTTAGTAGCAACCCCAGAAAGTTACTAGCAAGCAGAAAAAGAAAAGTATATTTTTATGACTTAGGCATAAGAAACGTTTTAGCAGGGCAGCAAAATGTACCAATAGAACTTAATAATCAACTTGGTGGTATTTTTGAAAACTTTTGTATATTAGAAAGACTAAAAATGATGCAGAATCATCGTTTGTATGCTAATAAGTATTATTGGAGAAGCCCGGATTCTGAAGTAGATTATTTAGAGCAATACAGCGGGCAGACTTATGCATATGAGATTAAATGGAAAAAGGAACAAAAAAAGGCGCCCCTAAAGTTTACTTCTCAGTTTAAGAAGGCGCAATTTAAAGGTATTAACAAAGATAATTACTGGGATTTATTAGAAAAAGACATTAAATAATCCTGCAAACGTCTAGATTTGTGGGATATAGACTCCCGCAAATTGCTCTATTTGCGGGATTTGAACTAACGTGTATACCTGTGTTTATAATAGCCACTATACAAATTACAATTAAAATGTATAGTGGCGTTATACAATTTAACAGTAATTTGTATAACGCCACCGTGTTTTATTTAGATTAGTCTATTTACAAAAGTGCAATAATGGGCCATTTTGTGTACTTGTAAACGCAATAATAGGCCTATTCTTGCGTTTATTTATTATAAATATTTGCCGTAGCCAGATTTTATTAGGGGCTGGGCTAGGTTACATAAACTGCTGTTTTTATTATAAAGTTTACGGCTTTTTATATATAATCCCAATAATTGTCTTTTGAGATAACTTTAAATGGTATTTCTGGATAGGTATTAACAAATCCTTTTGGTATTTTTGCATTTTTTTTGAATTTGCACTCAAAAGCAAGTGTAGTTGTGCTTATTTCTTCTATTAAATCTACTTCTTGTTTATCTCTTGATCTCCAATAATAGCTTCTGGTATATTGTTCTTTTTTTTGATGTAGCTTTAATCTTTCTACTAGTATAAGGTTTTCCCAAAGCTGCCCTACGTCGCTTCTAAACTCGAGATCTCTAAAATCATCAATAAGTGCGTTTCTTATACCTAGGTCGTAAAAGTAGATTTTTCTTAAACGTCCTATTAGGGATCGTTTGTTTTTTCTATACTGGGGTCTACGAAAAATTATGAATGCTTTTTCTAGCAGATCTATATAACGCATAATAGTTTCTTTACTAACCTCTAAATGGCCAGCAAGCTCACTATAGCTAACCTCGTTACCAATTTGGTGTGCTAGTAGCCTAAGTAAATTGTTTAGTACGGTTTGGTCGTAAATAGTATTAAGAGCAAAAGCATCTTTGTATATATAGTTATTTGCAATATTGCGTGCCATTTTAGATGCTTTAATGGGGCTTATTCCCCATAAACCAGGGTATCCCCCATAAATCATTAGCGTTGGTAGTATGTTTTCTGCTTTAAGGGTATTTTCTGCTAACTCTTTTATAGCTACAGGATATAACATAAGCTCATTTGAACGGCCAGTTAAGGGTTCTTTAACCTTATTGGCCAGATCTAAACTAGAGCTACCAGTTAATAGTAGTTTTTTTTCTGGCAAATTATCGTGGATTAGTTTTGCCGTTAAGCCAATATTTTCTACTCTTTGTGCTTCGTCTATTACTATTAAATCATAATTATTTACAATAGACTTTAGTTTGTGCAATGAGGCATTTTGTATATTTCTAATTATTGTAGGATCGTCGCAGTCTAAATATACACCAGACTTTGATGAATTAAGTATTTTTTTAGCCAGGGTAGTTTTACCCACCTGTCTTGCGCCGTAAAGCACTGTTACCATATTGTCATTTAAGGATTCTTTAACTTGTTTTTCTAGATATCTTTTTATCATATTAACTATTATAGTACCGTTATTATCGCGAGTCAAGTAGCGATAATAACGTTATTATCGCGAGTTCTTATGGCTATATTTTAGATTAATCTATTTACAAAAGTGCAATAATAGGCCTATTATTGCGTTTATTTGTT
>CAYRFD010000056.1:0-264 GCA_964423475.1 uncultured Candidatus Saccharibacteria bacterium | reverse complement strand
TGTATTGACGAAGCATTTTACTATTATAACATATTACTATAATTTTGTATACTAAGATTATAGTAATAAATAACCAATATTTTAATAAGTTTTATAAATATTTGCCGTAGCCGGATTTTATAAGGGGTTTAGCTAAGTTATTAAGCTGTTCTTGTGTTATAAAGCTTTGTTCTTGGGCTACCTTTTCTGGGCTACCAATTATTTGGCCGGTACGTTTTTGTAGTACTCTAACAAAATCTGTTGCATCGCTTAGGCTATCTATTG
>CAYRFD010000055.1:0-3563 GCA_964423475.1 uncultured Candidatus Saccharibacteria bacterium | reverse complement strand
TATATATAAAAATACAAAATATGCAAAGTGCCCCAATAGCATAAACTGTTTGGTGCAAATACCATGCCCCAAAAGCTAAAAAGAAAACACTAAAAAAATGCATTACATAACGCAAATATTTATTAATAATACTACCAGTAACACCGCTAATAGACACACCAAAAACTACAGCAAAAAAGGTTAAACTCATTATAGAATTAGAAAACCCAAAAAATGACGATTGCCAACCGTCAAAAACACTACTACAACTAAAAATACTGTTTATATCACAGGTTAGTGCTTTTAATGGTTGGTCGGCATAACTTATTCGCTCTATTGTTTGTATAAAACTAGCAATAAGCCCAATTGCAGACCCAATACTAGCAATAAACCATGATTTTTTAATATTAATTTTGTTAGTTTTCATATTTAAACATTAACACTATTAGCGTTAATTACATATTAAAATAAACTATTTGCCAATAATATTAGTTACGTTGTCTAATACATCTTGTGCAGGGCCAGATACCTGCTCTGCTGCACCGGTTACTGCATCTGTAGCACCAGATGCTAAATCACCGGCAGATCCTATCCCGTCTGTAACTGTGCCAGCTACATCACCAGTCACTCCCCCTACTGCGTCGGTGACTCCACTTACTGCATCCGTAACATCTGGGACAGCCCCACTTACAGCATCACTAGCAGAACCAAAAATATTACTTACAAAATCAAACATACTCATTTATTATTCTCCTGTTTACTACTATATTTTAGCATTATTAAGCGTTTTTATACTAATAGAACATTCGTATAACTAACGTGTTATTTTTGCACAATTTTTACACACACCTGTTAATTCTACATGGTGCTTAACATCTTTAAAACCATATTCGTTAGCAATTATACGTATCAATTGTTCTAGCTTTGGTTGATCAATTTTTACAATTTTATTACATATATTACATATTAAATGATGATGATGCTCACTAAAAGGTTCTGCTAACTCATAACTTCTTTTCCAGCCTATATTAATAATCTCTACAATTTTAAGTTTACTAAACAATTCTAACGTTCTGTAAACACTTGTTCTTTCACTAATTGTAACTAATGCTAATATTTCATTTATAGTTAGGGGTTTACTACTATTATTTAAAATATTAAAAACTTCTTTTCTTGGGTTTGTAACCTTTAAACCTTTTCTAGATAATATATTTTTTAAGTGATCCATATTTGCAATTATATAGCTAATTGCAACAAATTTGCAATATTAATAATAACTCTTTTATACTGTAACTTAGTAAATAATATAGATAAATGGAGTATGTATGGATTATTTAACAGTTCTTTTTTGGTCTTTGGTAGGAAGCGTATTTTCTCTTATTGGGGCCATACTATTAATTAAAAGCTCTAAAGATACTAATAAATTTATACATTATGCAATGCCCTTTGGGGCTGGGGCTTTACTTGCAGCCGCATTTTTGGGCTTAATACCAGAAGCAATGCATCAGCTAGAACCTATAGTAGCTGCACTATGGATGTTGGGCGGATTTTTACTATTTTTTGTTTTAGAGCGTGGGTTAAGCTGGTTTCATCATCATCATAATCACGAAGAATCAAATAAGGCTAAAAACAAAACACAAACCTATTTGGTAGTAATTGGAGATACTTTGCATAATGCTATAGACGGCGTAGCCTTGGGCGCAGCATTTTTGGTGAGCCCTGCTACAGGTATAGGTGCAGCATTAGCCATTGCCGCCCATGAAGTACCACAAGAAATCGGCGATTTTGGCATATTGTTGTCTAAAGGTATGAAGGCAAAAAAAGCAATTTTAGTAAATATTTTAAGTGCCCTAGCTACAGTAGCAGCGGCATTATTAACCTTTTGGCTTGGACATAATGGAATTATAAATGTTGCACCGCTACTTGCAGTTGCAGCCGGCTTTTTTATATACGTTGCCGCAGCAGATATCATACCAGACATCCACGAACGCCCACACAAAGAGGCTTTTCAACAATCTTTAATGCTTCTTTTAGGGGTAGCAATAGTTGGTGGTGTAATATTATCTACTATGGATAGCCACACCCACGGAGAAGAAGAAAACCATAGCCAAAACGAATCAACTAGCCAAGAATACCAAGACGAAGACCAACACACAGATTAATCAATAATTAATGCAGTTTCAATACAAAACAGCCTTTACCAATTTTTAGTTGGCAAAGGCTGTTTTTGTCTTTTTAAGCTAATATCTTTATTTATTAGCGGTTTTGTTGGCCGTAACCACCTTGTTCGTGGTTGGTGCCGTCGTGTTCCGAACTTGCTTGGCGATTTTTTTGCCAATCAACTCTTTTTTGTACTTCTTCTGGGCTTAAACCTTTGGCCTCCCAGCGAGCTTTAGAAGCTTCAGACATTTTAGCCTGATAGTCTGCTGTGCTTATACCCTTTTCTGCAACAATTTGATCCATTTGCTTAGTTTTTAAAGCCTCTGTTAGCTCTGTTGCTGTCATTCCAACGGCATTTGCCCTAGCCTCTAAAGAAGCTTGCTGGCCACCACCGCCCTGGCCCGTGCCACTACCAGTGTGTTCACCCACACTATACCCATATCCAGATCTATTTTGAGCTGTTTCTGCGTTTACTGCCAACGGCACTAAAACCGCTGCCGATATAATTGCAATGCCAGATATTGTACTTATTGCTAGTTTGTTTGTCATAATATGACTCCTTTTTTAATTATTTTACTTATTGCAACTCTAATTAATATTTATTGAGGTTGCTATATGTAATACAACTGCTGGTTATAAATTATTTCAAATTATTATTTTTTAATTTCATAAAGAGATGTTTTTGTGCTGTTTACACTATGCTGATTGCCATTATTAAAACGCTTTTTATTATTTTCTGTACTATGACCAATGTTTAAATAAGACATCCCAACGCCAATTAGTGTAGACACAAACAAAAATATAACAATCACTAAGCTTAGTTTATACCTATATATACGGCTATATTTGCGCATTAGCCATATTGCAATAACAATTAATACTACAGATAACACCAGCACCCACCACGGAAAGTTTGCAATTGCATTATCTAGGTTTTGCCGCGCACCATAGGCTGGAGTTGTTGCCGTTTGAATACGTACAACGTAAGTTAGCATATTTATAAAATATGCAAAAGAAAGCCCTGCACCAATACTTGCAATAATACCCAAAAGCCACAAAATAGTAAAATATATACGAGGTTTCATATTTAACTTACCACTATTAATTTGATCCATCACCGTAGACTGTATATCTGATTTTTGGGTATTTTTATTCATTACTTTAACCCTTTCTTGTTGCATATTTTTTTAAGCATTGTTTTACCGCGCGCCGCCCAAACACCAACAGTAGATGCCGGAACATGCAAAACATCGGCTATTTCGCTGTATTTCATATTTTCGTAATATTGTAGCATTATTACCTCTCTATACTTAATATCAATACCGTTTAAACATTTATTAATATTGCCCCTTAAAATTGCCCTATCTATATCTTGGATTACCGTAGATTCGTATGTAGCCTCTTTAAGCTCATCTATCTCTAGG
>CAYRFD010000054.1:0-3575 GCA_964423475.1 uncultured Candidatus Saccharibacteria bacterium | reverse complement strand
ATGCTACATTCCAACTTAGTCAGTCATTGCGTGAATTACCTGCGTTTGCATTTTCAGCACAAACAGGTATATTAGCATTGAGTAATAACTTACCTATGTTGATAGATGAGTTTAATAAAACTAAGTTAGCTGTAAATGAAACGACAGGGAAAATAAATGGAGCAAGTGGGGCGATGTCAATTTTTGCAAGTTCAATATTTACATTTACAAATATATTTACTATAGCATTAGGGTTATTTACAATATTTTATAAAGATATAATGAACTTTGTAAACGGAGCGGATGATGCAACAGAATCGGTTAAGGCGTTTAATTTATCACTAGAAGGCATGATACAGAATCTAAAAGACATTAAAGATGAGTTAGACTTTGGGAATAAACATATTGATAAACAAACAAGGTTATTAATTGCAAATGCAAAGGCAATAGGCGATGAAGGGGAAGTTAGAAGGTTAACTAGAGAAGCAGAAAAAAAGGGTATATTGGAAAAGATAGCCTTATTAGATGACGAAATGTCTGCATCACTAAAGATAAAGCGAATGTACGAAGATAGATTGAGAATTAAAGACGTAAATAGGGGGGCAATACCAGAATCTAAAGAAGATTTGCGCAAAGCAATAGAAGAATCAGAAAAGCTATGGCTTTCTTTAGTTGAAAAGTCGGCAGATTTAAGAATAGATTTACAGATATTAGCACTAGAAGTAGATAAAGATAAAAAGCCTAAGAAGCCTAAAAAAGAAAAAGAGATAAATCGTATTGAAGATTTAAAAAAAGAGTTTGAAGTAGAAAAGGCATTACTAGATAGAAGTCTTAATGAAAAAGTAATAACACAAGAAGCATATTATGAAAAACTAAGTGAACTAGCATATAAGTATGTTGGGGATAGAAAGAATTTAACTAAAGAAGAAAAGCAAGATGAAATAATATGGAATGATGAACTTGTGCAAATTAGCGTTGATTCATATTTAAAACTGAATAAATTATTAGCTGATAGGTTAAAGCAAGTGAAGGATGCAGATTCAGAAATGGTCAAGTCGGCACTAAAAGCATTAGCGGAACAGGCAAAGGCGTTTGACAATTTTAATAAGTGGAGGCACAATGCAATTAACGCATTAAAGAACGCAGAAATAAAAGCAGACAAAGAAGTAGCACAAGCAAAGAGTAGAACGCAAGACCAAATAAGAGCAGTACAAGACGCACAATTAAGGGATTCTTTGGCTACTTTAGAGATAGTAAAAGCGATGGTATTTGCAACCGATACGCTATTCCAAACATTAAATGATATAGAAAATTCTAGGTTAGATGCGAAGCAGACCAAGATGAATGAGTATTATGATGCAGAGGAACAAAGAATAAATAAGTCTTATACAAACCAAGCCGATAGAGAAAAGCAATTAGCCAAATTATCAGCACAAAGAGAAGCCGAACAAAAATCTATTGATAAAGATAGAAAGAAAGCGCAAATAGACCAAGCTAAAAGAAGTAAGGCTATATCTATTGCCGAAACAATGCTTAATACATACGCTGCGGTAATGGCATATCAAGTAAATCCAGGAGGTTATCCTGGTTTAGCGTTATCTATTGCGGCAGGTATAGCAGGTGCAGCTAAAATAGCACAAGCCATAGCAACACCACTACCACAATTCGCAAAAGGTACGGAAAGTTCACCCGAAGGTTATGCAATAGTCGGTGAAAAAGGTACGGAGTTAGTAACCGATCCGAGTGGTAAATCATGGTTAACACCTGCAAAAGATACTATCACTTACTTGAAAAAAGGTTCAAAAGTTACAACGAATGAGAAGTTGATGGAGATGGTTAAGAATAGTGCTTTTGTTCAATTAGCGAACTTAAACACACCTGTAACAAGTGATATGTATAGTAAGACATTGGTAGAGCAATTTGAAACGCTAACAAGCAAAGTAGATAAGCTATCTAACATCATGCAAGACAAAGCTATGAGCGTACAAATACAAGGCAACTACGACCACTATATTCACGTTAGAAACAACATTAGATAATGCAAGTAAAACTATTCAAATTTTATATAAGGTTCTACGATACAGGAATAGCAGCGTATCAATATTTGTACGTTACATCGGCAGGTTTGGTAACAGCTACTACGACTAAAACAGAATTGCCACAAGCACCGAAAGGATGGGAAGAATTAGAGTTGAAATGGGAAAGAGGGTTTACTTTGCATGGTGTATTTACCAATTATACAAGTCCTTTAAACTTTGTGTTGGATGGTGCTAAAATCCTAAGATATTACTACTACAATGCAGGAATCGAAGCTAACCTAGAACTATTTATAGAAAAGCATACTAACTTAGTATCTACATGGGGGTACGCTACTTATTACATAGGGGATATTGATTTTAGTCGATTCCAAGATGCTAAAGATTTTGTTACTATATCTATCATGGATAGTGGTTTCATTAAGAACATGAAGGCTAAAGAGGATTCAACACTAGAAATAGACGTTGCAACGAATACTGACAATATTTATGTTATGATGGATGGTATAGATTTACAAGCCGAAAGTAACATGACAGGTTTGTTGCAACCATCACTAGGTTCTACGTTGAATAATGCCGATTTAATGAATATACCTTTTTTGACTAGCTATGTTTTAAAAGGGTATTCAAATGGCGATTTATTTCCTAAAGGCACAGGCGATAACTACGGTTCAGATATGGAAGTGTGGCATAGTACATATGCAGGGAATGTAACACTAGGAATGTATAACCAAGACTTTTTGCGTAATATGTCAAGTGTAAATACATACGATGTTAGAGTGTTTGGAAGTATGAACCTAACTACCTACAATAATAATGCAGGTAATATTCAAGCGAGAATAAGAGTACTACGATATGAATTTTATGGTGTAGCACCTTTAGGCGATACAATAGTTTCAACAGGTTCGGTTATAGTGCCTACGAATACTATAAATGAAGTATTGCAATTTGACCAAACATTTACATTAGCGCCAAATGAAAGAATATTGCTATGTTTAACATACACTAATAACCCAAACCCTGCGTTTAATGTAAGCTACTCATTGAATAGTTTAGAGTTAAACGCTCAATGGTTTAATAAAGCACCTACATCATACATTCCTGTTCTACCAATGAAAACAGTAGGTGATGCTATCATAGCAAACATAGACAGCACTTACACGCTTAATTCACAACCAATGATAGACAAAGAAGATGATTATTTTCTTACAAGTGGTGATGCGATAAGAGGATTAGCAGATTCAAAGTTAAAGACTACTTTCAATGACTTTTACAAGGCAATGGATAATATGTTTATGACAGCGTTTTACTACGATAAATCAACATTAGATTGCTACATAGATTATCGGGCAAATTGTTATGATTCGGGAACGCTCACAATGTCATTAGGTGAAGTAGCTAAAATGAATGTAGCACCTTTAACACAAGAAATGTTTAGCAAGTTACGAATCGGTTACAAGCCTTATTCGTATGACGAAATAAATGGTAAGGAAGAATTTAACACCGAGTATGAGTTTCAAAGTCCTATCACTAGAGTAACAACCGAAAAGAATTTAGTTA
>CAYRFD010000053.1:0-3781 GCA_964423475.1 uncultured Candidatus Saccharibacteria bacterium | reverse complement strand
TACTAAATTTATATAGAGGTGCCGATTTTAATGAATCATTAAGATTTATGATTGCCCTAACGGTATCGGCTGCTCCAGAAGGTTTACCCGTAGCGATATCTGTAATTTTGGTCTTGGGTATGAGACGAATGGCTAAAAAGAATGCTCTGGTAAGATCTATGTCTGCAATAGAAAATATTGGTTTAGTAACAATGATAGCTACAGACAAAACGGGTACTTTAACAAAAAACCAATTATCTGTTCAAGATGTTTGGGAGCTGGTACCAAAAGTAGACTTAAAAGATGTAGCCAAGATTATTAATAGTACGGTTGTAATATCCGAAAATGGAAGCTCCTATGATCCGTTAGATGAGGCATTTACTGAGTTTGCTCATAAGTATAAAGCAGATTTGTTAGATAATTTATGCACAAGAATTAAAGTATTGCCGTTTGACCAAAAACATTCAATGAGCGGTGTTGTTTGGCAAATAAAAAATAGTCGTAAATATGATTTGTACGTTAAAGGTGCTCCTGAAAAAGTGATTGCAGCATCTGATTTGCCACTACAAACAAAAAAAGAGGTAGAGCAAGAACTGCATCATTTAACGGGGCAAGGCTTACGAGTTATTGCTATCGCAACGGCTGGGTATGATAGGGCTGTGTCGAACTTTGAAGAAGCGCTGCAAAGCCGGCTGCATTTTGTAGCTTTAGTTGCGGTAGCAGACGAGCTAAGAGAAGAAGCTCCAAAAGCAATTGCAGATGCACATAGGGCGGGTGTAGAGGTAGCCATGATTACAGGTGATCATGCAGAAACTGCTTATGCAATTGGCAAAAAAATTGGCTTATTAAATAGCCGAGAAGAAGTTTTTGATAGTAGGCAGTTAGAAAAAAAGAGTCATAATTCTTTACTGCAACATATTTATAAAAGTAAAGTTTTTGCGCGCGTAACCCCAGAGAATAAATTTAAATTACTAACGGCCTTTAAACAAAAGCACATAACCGCCATGACAGGCGATGGCGTAAACGATGTGCCGGCATTGGCTCAGGCTCATATTGGAATTTCTATGGGTAGTGGTACGCAGGTTGCAAAAGAGGCTGGCGATATTGTGTTATTAGATGATAATTTTTCTACTATTGTAGAGGCTTTAAAAGAGGGTAGAACTATTTTTGCAAATATTAGGCGTATGCTTATGTATCTATTAGCTACGTCAACCGGAGCTGTTTTGACCATGCTTGGAGCGTTAGTAATAGGCATGCCTTTACCAGCACTTGCGGTACAGATTTTATGGATAAATTTGGTTACAGATACTGCTTTGGTAATACCGTTGGGCTTAGAACCGGCAGAGAAAGATACAATGGACCAACCCCCAAGAAAGCCAAATCAGCCAATTTTAGATACTTATTTGTTGCAAAGAATGATTATTGTTGGTGTCACAATGGCTTTTGTTGCTTTGAGCGTATTTTACTATTTTTTGCAAAACTATTCAGAAGAATATGCCCGCACAATATCATTTACCGTATTAGTGGCAATGCAATGGGCAAATGCCCTTAATGCCAGAAGTGATGTAAGATCTGTCATAGGTAGGTTAAAAATCCCTAACAAGGCTTTTTACATAGGCTTGGGAGCATCTGTAATTATGCAACTTTTGGCACTTTTTGGGCCGCTGAAAAACGCTTTACATATAGTGCCGGTTGCCGTTAACCAATTAGCAATATCTGTTATATTATCGATAATCATCATTATATTAGTGGCAGAATTACATAAAATGTACTGTAGACGCACGCAAGCCCAAAGTATTGTATAAAAGAGATGTATAATTAAAATATGCAATCTAAAATAAATCAACACCTAGAGCAGTGGCGCGCAGGTAGAGAGTCTAGGTCATCTGAATATTTTGGTTTAGTTTTTGGTGGCGCGGTTGTTACTATATTAATAATTAGAGCTTTTTTAGCAATTACTAATTACCCACAATTAGGATCAGATTCTTTGCATATTGCTCATATGCTGTGGGGCGGGCTGTTCTTATTAGTTGCCATGATTATTGTTTTATATTTTCATGGTCATAGGGCAAAAATTATTGGTTCTGTATTATCTGGTATTGGTTTTGGTTTTTTTATAGATGAACTAGGAAAATTTATAACAGCAGACAACGATTATTTTTATCAGCCTACTCCAATGATCATATATATAATTTTTGTGTTATTATGGGCTACTTTAAATTGGTTAGATAGCTATGCGCCAATAACAAAACGCCAAAAATACATAGATATGTTAACAAGGCTACGAGATGCAAGCATTAACGGCATGACAAAATCAGATAAAGCATTAATTAACCAGTACGCTAAAGAACTAAATATTG
Source organism: uncultured Candidatus Saccharibacteria bacterium (assembly GCA_964423475.1). GTDB lineage: Bacteria > Patescibacteriota > Saccharimonadia > Saccharimonadales > CAIOMD01 > JAUPVN01. The sequence continues at coordinate 1,442 of CAYRFD010000053.1, read as the reverse complement.
GCGATAGCCAGCTTAATTCTATGCTTGTTTTGTCTAAAACATATTCACCAAAATATAATAAATCTAAAGCTCAAAAGTATATTCATAATATTGTAAATAGTATCTATAAATATATAAATAAAATATTAGATAATAACTATACAAAATATTTATTTATATTTATTTCTGTAGTATATGCATTATTATGCGTTTTATTAATTGCGGGCCAATTAGACAATATTTTTGGTTTAAATATAAATAACGTAACAAGTGTGCCAATCATTATATCTTTAGGCATAGTTATATCTAGTGCGGTTTCTTTTGTTATGTTGGTGTACGGTGTAATTGTAAGTTTTAAAAATTATAATTATCTACTATTATGGCTAAAAAGGGCGTTGCTAGTAAATATTTTTATAACTCAGGTATTTTTGTTTTATACTAACCAGTTTACCGCTGCTTTTGGTTTAGCGATGGCGGTTTTGTTATTATTTTGTGTTAATATAATTTTAAATAATAGTAGAGTTAATTTATGAAAAATAAAATTATTAAACATTGGCGAGTATACCTGGGCTTAACAGTAAGCGTACTTGCAATATTATTTATAATCTTTCAGTGGGATGCAATTATAAGATCTTTGCAAGCGGTTTCTAATGCAAATTGGGTATATGTAACATTTAGTTTTATTATTTTTGCAACAACCGTAATAGCTGCAGCAACTATAGTTTACATTCTTAAGCTTGCTCCAATTTCTTATAAGAATACCGTTATAGTACAAACAACAGGTTTATTTTTGGGCAGAGTAACGCCGGCAAATGTAGGTAGCTTAGCTGCCATGGGAAGATATTTAGTTCTTAATAAACATAGCATAGTGCAATCGGGCACAGTTTTAGCAGCTGCTGCTTTTGCAACTTTTGTTGGCAATATGCTCTTAAGTATTTTTGCACTTATATTAAATTGGAAAACCATAGAGCTTGGGTCTATTAAAATACCGCCATTTATTATTTTTATATTAATTATTGTTGTAGCTATAGTTGCTGTGGTTTTATTAATTTTTCCAAAAATCCGTAATAAAATTACTAAATCAATTAAAGAAGTTAAAACTACAATTTTAGCCTATTCTCATAAACCCAGGGCATTAGTAGTAGCAGTTATACTTGGTGCTCTATTAACATTAGGTTTTGCGCTAACTATGATGCTGGTTGCATACTCTTTAGATGTAAAGTTATCTATTTTTGCGGCAATTGTAACTGTTAGTCTAGGTAGTTTGGGTGTGGCTGTTACTCCATTGCCAGGAGGTACAGTGGGAGCAGAAGCCGCTCTAGCTGCTACCCTAATACAATTTGGAGTTTCCGCAGAGCAGGCATTGGCCATAGCCTTGGTATATAGGTTTGTTACTTTTTGGTTGCCTTTATTACCTGGTTATATTGCCAGCCAATACGCCCTAAATAAAAAAATCATCTAGT
>CAYRFD010000052.1:0-4114 GCA_964423475.1 uncultured Candidatus Saccharibacteria bacterium | reverse complement strand
TTATATCAAAAGCATTTTTTAACTGAGCTTTGCGCTGAGCCCTGTTTGCGCCAATTTGGCTAGTTGTAGTAATTCTATCTAAAGTAGCAACGGGTTTAATATTTCTTAGCTTTCCAAACTCTTTTGCAAGCAATTTTGCATGATCAAAACCCCGTTGACGTACGTGTCTTGGAAGCGTGGGCACCCAAGTTAAAGTACTAATAGAGTCAATATAGGGTAACCACAGATCCATCACAAAAGCAATATCTTTAGCAGCAGCACGCTTACAATCAAACTTATATACATGCATTAATTTTTTAGCAACTCCTTCATAACAAAGTGCCACATAAATATGTTTAGGCGCCCGTGGGCTATTATGAACAGAGCAGGGCGTATAAACTTTAGTAGCTTTGGCGCAAACGTAGCAAATACTTGGCAGTTGAGTGGTGCTAAAAGCACACTCTTTACACAAAACCGCCCCAGGCCAACTACACTCAACACAGTAATGGGGGGCAATTAGTCCTATTGTTGTGTCAAATATGCTCATGTTGTAATAATTATGTTGTAAATAGTAACGCGTATATTGTAGCGTATGCATTATTAAGCTATAATCTCATGTAAAGACAAAAAATCAAATAAATAGCTGCAATAAATAACCGTGGAGGGTAACATGGCAAGAAGAAATGCAGACGACGATCTGTTAATAGAAGACGAACTAACTGCTGCGTTTTTAGGAGACGATGATTTTTCGACTACTAACAACAACGGCGGGCAACAACCCGTACAACCAGAAGAAGAGTGGGACGAAAACGAGGCAATATTGGGCCAACTTGCCGTAGATGTATACGAAACTAAAGAAAAACTAGTTGTAAAAGCACGCACCGCAGGGGTTAACAAGAACGATCTAGATGTTAGCATTGCAGATAACACGCTTTCTATAAAAGGCACATTAAGCGCCGGTGGAGAAGAAGACGTACAAAATTATCACTTACAAGAATGCTATTGGGGCGAATTTTCTCGTAGCTTAGTTTTGCCAGTACCAGTTAAAGAAGACGAGATACAAGCCGTGCTAAAAGATGGCGTTTTAACAATTAGCTTTACCAAAACCCAACAAGATACAGTTAAAAAGATTCAAGTTTTATAATAAATAATAACATTTAACAAGGTTCCTTGACCCTATGGTAAATGTCTTAGCAGAATCAAAAAAGCTTTAGTTTGCTTTGTACAATATAAAAAATCGCCAGATCTGGCGATTTTTTATATTGTACAAAGTCTTAGTTCTGTAAACTTGTAATATTTCCTAAAACAAACCTTACTATCACCTGAGCTAAAGCCACTATTACCAACCCAATTAGCGCATACAAAATGGTATTTTTGGCATTACCAACTTTTGTAGTATCACCCGCCGCTGTAATGTATTGGAACCCACCGTAAATTATCATAATCACGGCAACAACTCCAACTACCCAAGAAAATAGGTTAATAATCAACTTAACAATTTCGTCTACGCTTGATGAGGCTTCGCTATTAATATTTTCACAAGTACCTGCTTCGTTGGGAGCCTGTAAATTTGCTCCCCCACAAAGCCCTGGCTGGGTGGCGTTTTCTGCCGCATAAGTTGTTGCCATAACAAACATTGGCGCCGACATCAAAGCTATAGAGAAAATGGCTACCATTAATATCTTCATTTTATTCATTATTTTTTTCCTTTAATTTATTAATATACACTATATATTTAACACAAACATTATATTTATGTAAAGACAAATAAGCCTATGTGACCACCAAACCAATAACATATTTAACAATAGTTTGTGCCAATGCAACAATTATTATGCCTATAAGGGCAAAAAGTATGGTGTCTTTGGCGGTTTTTGTTTTTGTAGTATCACCCGCCGCCGTAATATACCTAAAGCCACCAAAAATAACCATTATAACCGCAACTATGCCTACTAACCATGAAAATACATTAATAATAGTGTTAACTATATTATTCACATTCGTTTGCGTATCTGCGGATGCTGTATTTTCACAAGCGGTATCCCCTAAACAAGCGCCTTTTTTAAGCTCTTCTTGTGTAGTTGCATAAATTGTTTGCGTTCCAAGTGCTAAGGTTGGGCTTAACAATCCAACGGTCAATAGCATGTAGACAAATAGTTTTTTCATTTTTTCTCCTTTTATAGTTTACTTATTATGAATAATACTAACTGCTGTGCGGCAATTATTAAAACTAGGCCAATTAAAGCATAAAAAATGGTTTGGCGCCCAGAAGATGCCTTTTCTGCATTGCCGGCACTGGTTACATATTTAAAACCCCCGTAAACAACGTATATTACCGCAATAGCTCCACCAAAAAAAGCAAAAAGATTAATTACAGTACCCATAACTTTTTGGACAGGACTATTGTTTGTAGTTGAGCTTTTGCCCTCTGAATACCCAGCACACAATGGGCTAGAGGCATCTTTGGCACAGGCGGCTTCAATATCTTTGCTTACTTGCGCATAAACTGTATTAGTAACAATAATTAAGCCAACCATAAATAGCAACACTACAAATATGATTGGTGGTGTCTTTTGCATTAACATTTATACTTTGCCCCAAACAAAACTAACTATTAGTTGTGCTGAAAATATTATTACTAACCCAGCAATCGCCGCCAAAAGAGCTTTTCGGGCTGTAGCGACTTTCTCGGTATTACCGGCAGATATAACCATTTGTATGCCAGCAAACACAACCACAAAAACCGCTATTGCCCCAACTATAGTAAGCACAACAGATACTATAGTTTGGAGCTGTGGAGTATTGGCTTTAGGCAAATAGGTATCCTCAAAAACAATATTAGAGACAGAAAGCATATAAAGAAAATTGTAAATCATTGTTTTAACCTAAACTCCCCGCCACAAAACCCACTACCTGAGATGCAATTAAGGCAATAACCAAACCAACCAATGCACCCACAATAGTGTTTTTACCTTCTGTTATTTTACCGCTTTCGCCATTAGATGTTAGATATTTAAACCCACCGTAAAATATCATTATAGTAGATAAAAACCCAGCTAAGTACAATATTATATCTAATATACCCATTGCCACAAGTATTGGAATATAGTCTTTACCTTGTGTTACAACGTTACAGTCACCATCTAGCTCTAAATATTGATACCATGTAGGAAAACCCAAAAACTGGTTAGTAGTACATGTTCCCGCTGCAGCTGCGGGCGCAGGAGCGGGTGCTGGAACATTTTCTGCCGCTAAGGCAACTGTACTCAAGCTAAGTACTAAAACACTAATAAAAGATATTATTAATAATAATATCTTTGTTTTTACAACCATTAAAATACTCCCCCTGGCACAAGCCACTGTATAAACGCAAACAAAAAAAAGTAGGCTAAAAGAGCCATTAAAACAGTGCTAATTCTTTTTTTAGCTTCTGCAATTTTACCACTATCCCCAGCCGCAGCACTATATTGCACACCTGCCGCAGCAATAACTATTATAGACCCCACCACAATTATTACAGAAGCCCAATTAATAAAAAAATTTATCCATAAAATTATTGGGTTATTATTTAGATCGCCCATCCAGGGCTCTGTTGTAGCAGGAGGGGGCGTCAACCCTGCAGCCAAAGCTGGGCTTACATAAACAGTTAGTATTAATATAAACATTATAAATACACATAGATGGGTGATGCTTTTAGATCTCATGTTAAATATTTTTTGTATCATATGTTTTGGTTAATTACTAATATAAATAATATCATAACAAAAAATTATTACACAATATTGATAGTTATTACATCTGCAAAAACATATTTAAAGAAATAATATATAACGTTTGGATACATAAGAAGTATGATATAATAAAATCAAACCTTTAATATTCGAGAAATATTAGACATGCAAAAAATAACATCCAAAAATATTCTTAAGCCTAAATCTTTAATAATTATACTATTGATTTTTACGATTTTTTTTATTTCACAATTATTTATACTCGGTAGCGCTAATGCATACAAAATTGGAAATGATGAGATAGTTGATAGTAGCTATACTTTTTATATTAAAGCCGTAAATGCGGCAAAATATGATCAAGACCCAAATTCTTACGACGATCTATTCACTATCATTGCCGTTAA
>CAYRFD010000051.1:0-4229 GCA_964423475.1 uncultured Candidatus Saccharibacteria bacterium | reverse complement strand
ATTATGTAGCCTTCCCAAGGCTGAGACGGGGGTTCGACTCCCCCCACCCGCACCAAAATTAGTCTTTTATAATCACCAGTTAGCCTGGGTTGGTGTATAATAAGTTTAATGTTTAGTAAAAAATACTTTCAGGATAGATTGATTTTATTTTTGCATATTGCTGTTGTGGCGGCTGCTTTACTTAGTGTGGTTGCATCTTTGTTGAGAATAGATACAACTAAATCTGTTACAATTGTGCGTTACGAGGTTATAAAGGGTTTGGCCGGCTATAGTAGGGCAGATACTTTAGAGCTTTATAGTTTTGCAATAGCTGCAATATTAATACCCGCAATAAGTATATTTATAGCCGCAAAAGTTTATTCAATGCAAAGAGCTTTAAGCGTTGTTGTTTTACTATTAACACTTATTGTGCTTTTCTTTTTGTTTGTTGTTAGCGGTGCTATATATAATTTGCAGTAAAAACAATGAAATCTATAGAAATCCCGCTTGTAGGCCAACGCGACAGAGTGTATAGAATATTCGAGATGGTTCCAGGGGTGTTAAGCTGGAGTGTTTTAGCTATTCCGGTGGTTTTAAGTTTTATTAACCCTAAGCTTGCGGCATATTTTGTGGTGGCTTATTTGCTTTTGTGGTTTGTAAAAACACTACTAATGACAGTAAGAATGGTTCAGGGTTACAGGCGTTTAAATAACACTATGGCAGTAGATTGGTTACAGCATGCTCAAGAGCTAGACAACCCAGAGGCAACGTTTGCAAAGTACGAAGAAGGCATTTCGCCGCGTTGGCATTACAGAAACATGATAAGACACAGGGCCCAGTTTGATGACAGGGCTAGGTTAAAAGACATAAAACACGCAATAATTATTGCAGTATATAACGAATCTAAAGAAATAGTTGGCCCCACCCTTAAAAGCTTAACAACTAGCAATTTTCCGCTTAATAATTTATTAGTTTTTATTACCGTAGAACAGCGTGGTGGCCCGCAAGTTTTAAAAGATATAAAAGAGTTAGCAAACCAGTACAAGGGCAAATTTGGGCAAATAGAGGTTGTAGTGCACCCAGATAACATACCTAACGAGGTAATTGGCAAGGGCGGGAACATAACTTATGCGGGCAGGCAAGTTAATAATTATTGCCAGCAAAACAAGATTAATCCGCTAAATGTTATTGTTACTACTCTAGATGCCGATAATCGCCCTCATCCACAGTATTTTGCCGCTGTATCTTATGCTTATTTGGCTTGCCCAGATCCCGTTCATGCATCTTTTCAGCCAATTGCAATATTTACTAACAATATTTGGGATGTACCGGCGCCAATGAGAGTAATAGCCACCGGTAATTCTTTTTGGAACATTGTTAGTGCCTTAAGGCCACACATGTTGCGTAATTTTGCGTCGCATTCACAAACCCTTAAAACACTTATAGATACAGATTACTGGAGTGTTCGTACTATAGTAGAAGATGGCCACCAATTTTGGCGCACGTATTTTACATATAATGGTAATCACGAGGTATATCCTTTATTAATCCCAATCTATCAGGATGCGGTGCTAGATGTATCGCTTAAAAAAACTTTGCGGGCTCAGTTTGTGCAAATTAGGCGTTGGGCATGGGGGGCATCAGACGTTGCTTATGTACTACAAACTGGGTGGAGAACTAAAAATAAAGTACCAAAATGGGATTTATTTTTTAAAACTAATCGTTTAATAGAGGGTCATGTTTCTTGGGCAACTGCGCCACTTTTGTTGTTATTGGGTGCATGGGTACCTTTATATTTAGCTCCAGAGGCAAACCAAAGCTTTGTAGCCAACGAGCTTCCAATAATTGCAAGTTATATCCAGCGCATAGCTATGGCGGGGTTAGTTTTAAGTATTTTTTTAAGTATTAGGCTTTTACCACCTAAACCTCCGCATTATAAAATAAGACACCGTGTATACATGATTTTACAGTGGGTATATTTGCCAGTTACAACCATTGTTTATAGTAGTTTTGCGGCTATAAATTCGCAAACACGGCTTATATTTGGCAGATATTTAGGTAAATTCGACGTAACAACCAAGGCAGTAAAAAGCAAACCCAATAAAAAAATACAGAATAGCTTATTTTAAAGCACTTTTAATGTCTTTAGCATCGCGCAATGGTTTCTGAAAAGATAGGTATCTAACTGCACTTGCTGCATCGTAGCGTTTTAGCACCAAATTAGCCATTTGTGATATATCTTGGCTACTTATTGCATTAAACGGTATATGCTTTTTTTTGAGCATATAAATGATAGTTGTAGTGAGTTCACTAGCTGTCTGATTGGAATGTTGGCGATGATCGGTAGACTTAGCAATACTAATAAGTAATTTATCGCGCGAGAAGCTCTCAGAGGCCCCAGAACGCTTTTTTACTACTATAGTGCTAGAAAGGTCGTACTGCTCTATAGACGTGGCTATAAGGCCACATACAAGGCATTGGCGGCGCCTCCAAACGCTGTTAGATCTCTTTTGTAGGCGGCTATTAACTACCGCAGTATTTCCAGAACAATATGTACAAACCATGTCTATATATTGTCATAACGCTGTTTAAAAAGCTAGTGGATAACTAAAAAAACATGTGTATAAAAAAAGCCCCCAGATGGGGGCTTTTGGTATGCTACTAATCTTTGTCAGAATTTTTTGCAGATGCGCGCCGTAAGCGGCGGACTCTGTTTACAAATTCTTGCGATGAGTGTAGCTCCTCGTAGAATAGCTGAAAATCAGCTAACGTAGAAGTGTTCCTCAAAACTAAACGCCTCGTTTAACTTAACCATTATAGCAAACCACGCATGCATTGTCAATACTAGGCCATTACGGCAAGTATTTATATACAAAAACTATACATATATGATATAAACTTATATATCATATTAATGAAAATTTGGTATTAAAAATACCCTCAATAATGTATAAAGAGGGTAATATTATGCAATTTGGTGGGTCCTAGAGGATTCGAACCTCTGACCTCTTCCACGTCAAGGAAGCGCTCTAGCCAACTGAGCTAAGGACCCATCTTTTTTGGTATAAGTAAATTTACTATATTAATCCTTAGCTTATAACTGGTTGGCTAGAGCGCTAAACAAGCGCTATTTTAATTAAGCCGCAGGCGCTCCAACTGAGCTAAGGACCCAAAATTATTTTGTTAATGCTCTAATCTGTTAATCCTTAGCTAAAATAAGATGGCTAGAGCGCTAAACAAGCGCTGTTTTTAATTAAGCCGCAGGCGCTCCAACAGAGCTAATAATTATATAATTAAGTATTTAGGTAAAGGTACATTTTATTTAAACTACTTAAAAGTATAAATAAACAGGGGCCAAAGTGCAAGTATCCACAGCTGTGGATAAACTAACTAAATAGTACTAGCATAATAAAGCTAGTACATATATACTACTACGTACAGGTGAAGTTTTATCAGGTGTGTTGCGCGGCTCCCGTGAAGGGCTGCATGGATGGGTACACACTCATTCCCTGATAATATCGGTGTTGTCTTATAGCGCCCCAATTGGGCCGCTGCGAGGTAAGATAACACCGTTTTTTAGTATCCTGCGCCATAAATGGCGTACAATGTATGTATAAGTATAAAAAGGGTTTATTTTATGGCAACAAAAGATCTAAATGCTATGCGTCACAGTTTGGCACATATTATGGCAGATGCCGTTCAAAGGTTGTGGCCAGAGGCCAAGTTTGGTGTGGGCCCCGTTGTAGAAAACGGTTTTTATTATGATATAGATTTGGGCGACACCACAATATCAGAAGAAGATTTTAAAAAAATAGAAACCGAGATGAAATCTATCATAAAAGCCAATAGTGCTTTTGAACGCTCAGATAAACAAATTGATGATGCACTAGATTGGGCAAATACCAATAATCAACCATATAAATTAGAACTTTTAAACGATCTTAAAAGAGCAGGTACTACAGCCGCAAAAGATATAGATGTTACGGAGCTTGGTTTGCCAAGCCAAGAATCTAAGGTAAAAACAGTATCTTTTTATACTAACGATACTTTTACAGATTTATGCCGTGGCCCTCACGTAGAAAGCACTGGTAAAGTAGGCGCTTTTAAAATTATGCGCGTAGCCGGGGCTTACTGGAGGGGCAAAAACACCAATCCACAAATGCAACGGCTTTATGGAGTAGCTTTTGAAACAAAACAAGAGCTAAACGATTATTTACAAATGCTACAAGAAGCCAAAAAACGCGATCACC
>CAYRFD010000050.1:1179-4737 GCA_964423475.1 uncultured Candidatus Saccharibacteria bacterium | reverse complement strand
TTGATTTTTAATCTGTAATCTGTATAATAATATATGCTTATAAGCAATAAAATATATTTTGCGGGGTAGAGCAGCGGCAGCTCGTCTGGCTCATAACCAGAAGGTCGCAGGTTCGAGTCCTGCCCCCGCGACCAAGAAAAACACCTCTCCAAAAGGAGGGGTTTTTTTCTTATATGGTAGGATTGAAAATGCAACGCTAAAGGTTGAAAGCGGTATTTCTCCAGTGTTGGGTAACAAGAATACCTTCTTTTGCAGAATTGTTTGCAAAGATTATGTTTTGGAACAACGGGATTTGAGCGAGTTGCGTTATCGCAATTAAAAAAGTAAATTAGATTTAATTAAAAAACCTCGCTGGTTTAGGGCGAGGTTTTAGTGTAGTGCTAAATAAATTACCAGCTACTGGTGCGGAATGAACCGCCACCATTTTGGTGATTGCCACCACCATAGCCACCACGGCTTCCGCCGTTACCGCCACCACCACGAGGTCTGTCCTCTTTTGGTCGGGCTTCGTTGACTACAATAGTACGGCCATCTAGCTCTGAATTGTTCAGAGCGTCAATAGCGGCTTTGCCTTCTTCGGCAGTTTCGTATTCTACAAAACCAAATCCCTTGCTACGTCCAGATTCGCGATCTTTGATCACGGTTGCACTTAGCACGGTACCAAATGGAGCAAAAGCTGCCTGCAAGCCATCATCATCGGTTCCCCATGAGAGGCTGCCTACAAATAGTTTAAATGCCATTTAATTTTCCTTTTATAACCTATCTCGCAAGTACGACCTACTTTTGTCTTTGCTTGCTTTAAAAACTCATAAATGGCCTTAAAGATAATGACAATTCTTGCGCTAATAGAACAATAGCATAAACACGGCAGCTTGTACAGCCTATATACACTTTATTTTGCTGGCTGCTACCCTTATGGCTTCACTCCAGCTAGAAAAAACATGTACGGTGTTAGCTATATCACAAGCCCTGCGTTTGTATTGTATTGCAAAAGTAATTTCGTTTAACATTTCGCTGGCATGAGGGGCAACAACTGTAGCTCCTAAAATAGTGCCGTAACGGGAGGCAACTATTTTAACAAATCCACTGCCGTAATCAGAAAACATAGATCTACCAACAATATTTATTGGTGCAATAGCGGTTTGATATATTATTCCACTTGTTCTTAATTGATGTTCAGTACTACCTATTTGAGCAATTTCTGGATTACCAAAACATACTTTGGGAATAATTTTAGATGTATAAGATACTTTTTTACGATGTAAAATATTATGAGCAGCAACTTGGCCACTAAATATTGTGCCGCTATCGCTAGTTGTAATATTTGCTGCGCTGCCTATTGCAAAAATATGTTTTTGAGATGTTTGTAGCCGATTATTCACTTTTATTCCGTGCTTGGTTGATTCTGTGTTTGCATTACCTAGCCCAATATCTATTGCTGGGGTTTGATAATCACAAATCAATAGTGCATCTGTGATATATGATAATGCTGTGTTGTTACTTGAAAAATTAATTTTAATACCACTTGGTAATTTTTCTATTTTGGTTAATTTTGCAAGCGTTTTTATATGTGCGCCAGATCGTTCTAGTATGGTTTGGGCTATGTCACCCGCTTCTTGGTCTAGCAAAGGCAATAAATGATTGTGTTGTTCAAAAATATGCACACTAACACCCAAAGATTGCAATATTTGTGTATGCTCGTAGGTTTTTGGACCGCTGCCAATAATTGCTATTTTACTTGGTATTTTCTTTAAATTATAAAGGGTTTCTGGGGTTAAATATGATATTCCATTAAGCCCGTTAATATCTGGCATGGTTGTTGTTGAGCCCGTAGCAATAATAATATTTGGTGCAGTATATCTTTTTAGACCAATGCTAACAGTTTTATTGTTTATTAAGTGGCCATGTCCCTTAACTAAATTAATACCAGATAGTTCATCATGTAAGATATTATTTATTCCAGTTGAGTTAATAGCTCTCTTACGCCAATGTAGGGCACTATTTTGATCTATACTTGGGTTACAACCTTTTACACCAAATTTGCTAGCAATTTTTGCATTGTTCAAACTATTGGCTGTTTCTAATAATGCCCTTGTAGGGATTGTATGGCTGTTTGCTATAGATCCACCCAACTTTTTCTCCTCAACAATAATTACCCTTTTATTGCTACTACCAAGTGTTTGGCCCGCAATAAGACCACTAGCGCCACCACCAATAATTATTACATCTGCATCGTAGCGTATTTTTCTAGGTAATATTAAACGCGTCATTATTCTTAACCTTACCATAATTGTTTATGGTTTTTGTATAGTATAGCCGCACATTTATTTTTATTCATTAGTAGCTCAGTTATTTTAATTCTTATGTCTAGGCTTGTAATCTCTGTTTTTGGTGCTAACCATATGCTAAATTGATCGGTAACTTGCTTGGCCTGCACTTGAGCTGATTGATCTGTTGTACCACAGCTTAATAATGTGCGTTTTATGCTTAATTTTAGCTTAGATGCTTCATAAGTCTCTACGCCGCCATATTGTTTTAAGATATGTTTCATAAGACTATTATTTCTCTTGTGGAAATAATTAATAACAGTAGCCAAGATAATAAAATTATAATCAATCCGCTACATAATCTCATAGTTTTTTTGTTATTTTCTTTCCAGGAAATAACTGCGCTAACTTTATCGTCCAGAGTAATTACCGCAACTGTAAAGTACATGGGTATTATTAACCCAATAGCAAAAGGCAAGCTACATACAATTACCGGTGAGCTCAAAATAATGCTGTAACTACTAAGCAATAATAATGTTATGCCTACAGTATTTAGAGATGCAAAAAATGAAAATATCGCTAAATTTAGAGTATTAAATATGCCAGTTTTTTTAGTTGTACTATAGTTAAGCGCTTTTTTTAGGCTAACGGGTACGCTCATTAATGGTTTGGGCCAAAAATATCTCCAAATTAAACCTGTTCCTATAATTACCCCTAATATAGCTATTACTAAATTCATACTATCACTATAAATTATAGTTAAATTGCTTAGGATACTTGTTAGTAGTACCGCAATCAACAAAACTAACAGTGCAAATATTACTAATAATAATAAACCAGCTAGTGTGTAATATGGTTTTTTTGTTTGCCGGCCCATCATAGATGCCATATAAATACTAAATATGCTAATTAGTGTGGGGTTAAACCCTACACTAAGCCCCACCGTTAGCCCAATTACAGCTAAGCTAACTTGGCTCATTGCCATCCTCTGGTTAAAGCTATAGTATTAATTGCTAAAGTTAATAAAATTAATGTACTAATTATAATAACACCACAAAGTAGTAAGAATATGGGTAACGAATCTTTAGTAGATTTTTTAAATATACTATTAATCAGCAATATTAATCCAATTGTAATAAAGCCTCCAATTATAGTTTTTATTCCAATCAGTTGCAGTGCGGTTGAATCAACAAATACTGTTCCCATTAGATATTATTTTGCTCTCTTACTATAAAAACTATATCATTATAATAAGCATTACCGCAATTAATAAAGGACAATTACAAAAGTG
>CAYRFD010000050.1:0-1079 GCA_964423475.1 uncultured Candidatus Saccharibacteria bacterium | reverse complement strand
CCAAAGTACGACTTTTAAAAGTAGATGGTTTAGCTGTTCAAGAGCAAAACGTAAGCGGAATTGCCGCCCCAGCATATAAAAATACCTTTAATGATAACCAAGATAGATTAAATGGAGCAGTATCCAAAAATATGCTTTACCCTAAAAGCTATGTGCTAAAAGGTAAAGCTGTGGGCATAATTGTAGATAAACCTTTAAAACTATTAAATACAACAAAACCTATTAAGAAATTTCTTAAAAAAGGTTTTTTTATGCCAAAAAGTATAGTCAAATTATTGCAATCTAGTAATTTAATTATATTTGATGGCCTAAGTAGGCCAGATGATATTTTAACCACAGTGCAGTCTATTGCTATTAAAAAACAAATTCCTTGTGTATATTTTTTGCCCCCTAGCTTAGCTATAGAATGGTCTACCCTAATACCAGAGTCAAACACAAGCCAATATGATAGTAATAGTTTGATATCAATTTTTGACTCATCAATAGTAAATAAAGCTAAAGTAGTAACGCTATTTAATAAAAAATATAAATCTTTATATATTTATAGTGGTAGTTCTTATGAACCAGCCGCATCTATAGCGGGGTGTGATATAGCGCTAACAGATCAAGTGTGCCCACTTGCCGTACTAAGAACAAAGATTATTGCTAACAATATTAACGTTAATGATTTATCATGTTTTTTATACAACAAAAGATAAGCATAAGGCTATTGACTTTTTTGGATAAATAATATACAATATAATCATTGCTTACAAAAAGCAAAACAAAATAACAAAAATAAACAAGGGGCGTTCTATGAGCGATATTAAACTCGCTTTTGAGCTAACTCCTACAGAGAATGCTGCAATACAGCAATTTGATGCACTCTTATTATAAGATGTGACTTTGTAGGATAATTAACTTATAAAATACACCACAGTTAGGGCAATATTCTATTTGGTTTAGTTGTTTTAACTGTGTGTATTTAAGGTTAGTAATTTTTTCCTGTTATTAACAGGTATTTTTTGCTATAGTAATTTTTAGATATGGCAGGGTAGCTCAGCTGGTCAGAGCGCAGGACTCATAAGCCTGAGGTCGCG
>CAYRFD010000049.1:0-4922 GCA_964423475.1 uncultured Candidatus Saccharibacteria bacterium | reverse complement strand
GCAAGCTCCGCCTGCCCACAGAACTTCACTATTGAAAACAAGTTTTCATCGGAAGGTTCTCTTGCGAAATGCCACTGGCATTTCTCACTCTAACCAGCTGAGCTACTGGCCCAATGATTTATTGGTAGCAATCAACTAAAAAATAGTAGCAAATTACCTCTGTTTTGGCAATACTTAAGACGTACTTAAGGTATAATAAAATATATGACACAATTAAATGGGCTAGATCTAAGAGGGTTTATAAAAGAGCGACAAGCTAAGCAAGTTAGACAATTTAAACAGCAATATAAAATTCAACCAAAACTGGCAATTATTTCTGCATGCGATAACCCAACCATTGCAACATATGTTAATTTAAAAAAGAAATACGGTTCAGACATAGGAATAGAAGTAGATTATTATGCTATAAAGCAACAAGACTTAATAGTAACTATTAAAAAACTTAATGCAGATGATTCTGTTCATGGCATTATTGTTCAGTTACCATTGCAAGATAGATCGCAAACAGATAAAGTTGTGGCGCTAATAGATAAAAATAAAGATGTAGACGGTTTATCGCCAAAACCAATTTACGATGCCGCCACACCAATGGCGATTATTTGGTTATTGGCTGGTTATGGTATAGATTTAAAAGGTAAAAAATTGTGTATTATTGGTTATGGTAAATTGGTGGGCGAGCCCCTAGATAAAATATGGCAAAAAAGTGGCCTTAAAGCCTCTATTATAGATATAGATACAAAAAATAGAGAAGAAATAATTATGGCTGCAGATGTAATTGTTACTGCTGTTGGTAAACCGGGTTTATTAAAATCTAGTCAGGTAAAAAAAGGTGCAGTTGTTGTTGATGCGGGAGTAGCAAGCGAAAAAGGCATATTAAAAGGCGACGCAGAAGATGCTATATATTTAAGAGATGATGTTACTATAACACCCAAAAAAGGCGGGGTTGGGCCATTAACAGTAAGCGCATTGTTTGACAATGTTATTAGGGCTTGTAACGCGGGCATACAATCTAAATAGTTTTTTAATGATGTCTTAGGGTATGCAAGCCATAGTGCTGTTTATGCATTTTGTCGCGCTGGGTTAAGTAAATTCCAAATAATATGATACCCCCACCAATAATCAATAGAATTGGTATTTGTTCTTTAAGTATAAATATAATTATTAGTAGCGCCATAAAAGATTCTATATATAAAAAACTACCAATAGTGGCAGACGAAAGGTGTTCATAGCTTAAAACATTAAGTATGCGCGCAACAACCGTAACTACTATTCCAGAATATATTGCAGCTGCTACAGATATTGGCGTAATAGTAAATTCAGGCTGTTTTGTTGTTAATGTTAAAAATGCAATAGATCCAAAAAACCCCACAATTTTAATTACCCCAAAAACGCTATAAATAGGTAAGTTTTGTTTGTTGGCTTTGCGCGCAAATATTAAAGATAACGGAAAAGAAATAGAATTTATAAACATTATACCTGTTGCTAATAAATAATTTGTGTTATTAAAGTCTATATCATTAGAACCTTGTACAGAAATTACAGCAAACAATGCTCCAATTGCAGCAGCAAAAATTCCTATTGCGGCACTTTTGGTGATAGATTCTTTAAGCCATATCCTAGATATTATTACTAAGTAAATTGGTGCCATTAAAGAAAGGATTGCAACATATCCTGCAGAACTTAATTTTATTGCATGCACAAAAGTAATAAGCGCTACTGTCATAAATACACCAGAATATATGCTATTTTTTAGATTTTTAGCATTAAACTTATTTAAACCCATAATTATTAGCACTATGCCAACTAACGCACCTGCGCATAACCGCATAACGTTATATTCGCTGGCCCCTACTTCTGCTATACCTAGTTTAGCAACAGAAGCATTAGGAGCTGCAATTAGTGCAGCAATAAAGGCTATCATTACCCAATATATGTAAGATTGTTTTTTGTTTTGTTTTTTCATTTTTTATTTTAATTTAATGTTTATATATTACCATACACTTTTTGCAATTCTGGGTACAGTTTGTATGCATTTTTCATGATTAGTTGAGATTCTATTATTGTGCCAACACAGTCAAAGGGTTTTGTTTTTGTTTGGCCCAATAAATCTTTATAAATTGGAATATTATTT
The DNA here is from genome assembly GCA_964423475.1 of uncultured Candidatus Saccharibacteria bacterium. Taxonomy (GTDB): domain Bacteria; phylum Patescibacteriota; class Saccharimonadia; order Saccharimonadales; family CAIOMD01; genus JAUPVN01. Next base: position 2,791 of record CAYRFD010000049.1, on the reverse strand, counting down.
TTGTTAATTAAAGGGTTAGACCCAAATACGTTTTGCAATTCTTTTTGAGAAACGTAAATACTTAAAGCGCCGTATACAAAAGCACATTTTGGGCATTCGCCACACCAAAATAATTTATCATAACGCCCCGTAAAGGCGTTATTGCAAGAACAAAATACGGCTTTATATTTGTTAAATGCTCCTGAGTTCACAAAATATTCAGTTATTTGCAGTTCATTTAAATTTCTTAGTTTAGATATATATTTTAAGCTATTATTAAAAGTTAAAGATAGCAAATTTTGGTAGTTGTTCTCAAATTCAGATGATTTAGAATATTGATGGTTAACGGGTAGCCCGTTTATAGTTACGGTAGCTTCATCTGCAGAAGATTCGTTAGATACAATATGGGTTTTATAGCCACTTAGAATATTAACAACGGTGCCGGTGCACGCAATAATCGCAGATATTGGTATATGTCCATTTATTGCTTTATTTTTGTTGAGTTCTAATATTTTTGGGTCTATTTTTCTATCTACAAAAAGATGTTTTGTTTGCATAGAATTTATAAGATTTTGTAACTTATTGCGGTGGCCTAAACTCCAGGTTGTTAATGGCTGGGCATTTTCTTTTTGTAGCATTGTTAGGCTTACTAAAGAATCTTTGCCGCCTCCAATACCTATAAGGCAACCCTTATTATTTGGTAAACTGATAGGTAAATTATTATGAAGGGTTGGCTTAAATTTAACAGGGGTTTCTATTGGCAAATTATTTTTATAAAATAGTTCTCTTAAACCATTTTGATAAGTATTACTAAAAAAATTAGCTTCGTCAGCAGTAAGCAGAACATTTACAATGATACTTTTTGGTAAATAGGCTTTATAATAAGATATCCCGGCCATAATAAATAGATGTTTTAAGGCAATATCTAGTGCATTTTTATCATAGCTTATAAAGTTAAAATCAAAAGTATATGTTTCTGTAAAAAATAAATTTAATTCTTTGTAAGCGTAGTTAAAAGTGGCTGTTTTTTGTTTTTGATTAAAACCGTAATCTACAAATGTAAACGAAGTTGGTTTTATCATAATTCTGTTACGTATTTTATAAACTGTTCACCACGATCTTCAAAATCTTTAAACATTCCAAAGCTTGCAAATGCAGGAGAAAGCACAATAGAATCATTTGGCTGGGCAATATCAGTTGCTTCTTTTATAATCTGGGGCATTGTGTTTGCGCTTGTTAGGGTAAAATTTGTGTATCCATGTTCTTTTAGCTCGTCTGCTAACCTTTGTGCACTTTGGCCAAGTAATAATAAATGTCTTAAATCATTTTTATGTTCTAAAATTGTTTCATAAAGTGGCTCTAAGTTAATATATCTATCATATCCACCTAATATTAATACTTTTTGGCCACTAATTGCCTTAATGGCGGCAATTGTAGACGCTTGCCCAGTAGAAAAGCTATCATTGTAATATTTTATGCTATTTTTGGTTCGCACTAGTTGTATGCGGTGGGGTAGGGGCTCAAAATTGCTTATTGTTTTTTGTAATGCATCAGCATCTTTTGTTATTTGCCAAATGGCCGTAGTAGCTGCACAAATGTTTTGCCAACTATGTGTTCCTAGTAATTTAATATCTTTAATATTACAGATTACAGTGTTGTCTATAATTATCTGTTCATCTTTTACATATGCTCCAGGGGGTTCTAAGTATGGTATTTTAATGCCTTTAGATACAATAGCAATTTCTTTAGAATGTTGGTTATTAGCATAATATATTGCAATATCATTTGTTTTTTGATGTTTAAATAATTCTTTTTTGGCATCTTTATATTCTGTAATATCTTTGTGCCAATCGGTGTGTTCTTTGGCAAAAGTTAGGCAAACGGCAATATGGGGTGAGTGTTTTAGGTCTATAAGCTGAAAGTTTGCAAGTTCTAGTACAACCCAATCGTCTTTTTTTATATTGTTTTTTAATAGCTGTAATGGGTCTATGCCAATATTACCGCCAAGATGCACGGTTTTACCAGAGGCTTCTAACATTTTTGTAATTAAAGTGCTGGTTGTACCTTTGCCCTTGGTGCCCGTAACACCAATTATATTTTTGCTTGGGCAAACCTGCATAAACTCATTGGTAGTAGTTGTTACCTTTTTTAAAATATCATTGCCACCAGCTTTAGCTAGGGTACTTGGGTGCACCATGGGACTTCTTACAATTAAATCAAAAGATTTTAAATTATTTAAATACTTTGCACCCAGTTGTTTTTTTGCCCATTTAGGGGCAATAACAGATGTGTTTTGGTCGCAAATTGTTACGTTGTGGTTTAGTTTGTGCCAATATTCTGCAGCACTTTTACCTTGCCGGCCGTAACCTATAACTGCAATTTTCATACCAATTTAAGATACGCCAAGCCGCTTTTTTACAAGATCTGCCACTTGCCTTGGTGTCATTTCTGCTTTTACAATAAAATCTTCTACGTTTAGTTCTTTTAAGCCTGTGGGAGCTTCTTGTTCACCCATGTTGGTTAAAATAATTACCTTAATGTCTTTGCCCCAAGTAGTTTTGCGCATTTGCTCTAACATTTTATCGCCGTTCATTTCTGGCATCATAAGGTCTAACAAAATAATGTTTGGTTTCATTTCTTTGGCAAGTTCTAGGCCAAATTTACCGTTTTCTGCTGTTTCTACAATAAAACCCTCTGCCTCAAATTTCATTCTGTACATTTGGGATATTGCCTGGTCGTCTTCTATAATTGCAATTTTTAGTGCCATATTAAAAGTATATCATTAATTGTTTAGTGTTTGTTGTATAATTTT
>CAYRFD010000048.1:0-4981 GCA_964423475.1 uncultured Candidatus Saccharibacteria bacterium | reverse complement strand
CGGCCGTTGTCGCAACTCCACCATAGCCATCGTACGCGGACTCAGATGTGGTGCCAAAAGCAGAAGATTCTATAGGATTACCGGCCCAATCTCGCTCGGCCGTTGTCGCAACTCCACCATAGCCATCGTACGCGGACTCAGATGTGGTGCCCAAACCAGAAGATTCTATAGGCTTGCCATCCCAACCCAGAACGGGTTGTTGATCACTTTCATATGCGCCCGTATTCGTATCACTCCATTCATCCACTTTAGGTCTCGGGCTATACTCACCACCGCCGCCACCCCATTTATTTAAATATTCTTTTGTAAAGCTGTAGTTATTGTGCCTATATATAACTAGGTTGTTACACTTACGACTATTGGGTTTGGCTGTTTGGTTTTTTATCATTTTTTTGTTTTTTATGTTTTATAATAGTATTATCATAGCAAAAAATATGTATTTTGTCAACTATATTATTGACGTAGCTTAACAATGCAACCAACAACTGGTGTTGCTTTATTGGTGGGTATCTGTTACAATCTTACAGATACAATAATTGTTGACTGCAGATTTAGCCTTCTGCTAACCAGCAACTCTATTTTTAACAGGCTATAAGGATAATATTATGAAAAAAGATTTGCACGCTAAAGATTACCGTTTGGTAGTTTTTAAAGATCTTAATACTGGCGCTATGATTTTAACGCGCAGCACAGTAAGAACAGAAGAAACTGTTAAATACACAGATGGTAAAGAATACCCCTTAGTTAATGTACATATTAGTAGCGATAGCCACCCCTTTTACACTGGCCAAGAAAAACTATTAGACATGGAGGGTCGAGTAGATCGCTTTAAGGCTCGCAAAGAAGCTGCCGCTAAAGCTCACGCCGCCAAACTAGAGCGTGCAAAAAAAGCTGCATCTAAACCAGCCAAAGTTAAGGCAGATGAAAAAACACAAGATACAAAAGAAGTTGTAGCAGAGCCCAAAACCAAGTCTAAAGAAACCACCCCCTCTAATATAGCAGCCTAGTTAAGTTGTGTCTTTAAAAATAATATCTTTATAATTTAGTATTTATATTACTTTTGCCGCAAAAGTAACAAAACTCTTTAGCGCTTATTACCATAGTTCTTATCTATTAGTAATAATTACATATTAAAAAAGAACTCACTGTTACTTTTAATACTTTAAGAACAGTAACAGCTTCAAACAGCTTTTTTATTAATATATGATGATTATTACAATATCTAAATAAACAAGGTAATAAGATGCTAGGTAGGCGCAGTAGCTGGTTAAGTAATTGTTATCCTAACGTGTATTATGCGCTTTGGGTTCTAGGCATCTTTTTAGATATGGGTAGTTATGGCTTTAGGGCAACAGTTGGGCAAAAAGCTAAAGCCCAAAATGGTTCTATAACAAATTAATGGCATTTTGGGCCGACTGTAAGGAGTCCTTTTTGCAGTTGCAATAAAGTTATAGCTACGCCACGTCTAAAATGCCTGCCTAGCACTTTTGATTTACTTTTGGTGCCAAAAGTAATATAAGAATGATTTAATTAAAATAAGATTTATATAATAAAAAGGGCTTTGCTTCTTTGGCCATAGAAAAGAAGGAAATGTTTTGGGGGTAAAGGCAAAAGTTATAATGGTTTTATTCAAATATCAACATATATTATAATGTTATACTGTTACTATGGAGCAAAAAATTAACGAATTTAAAGCAGAGCTTGCTGGTATTGAGGCTAAATTAGCTGATCCTAGCATTTATAGTGATCCGGCCTACCCCAAACTAGCCAAACGCCAAAGTTTTTTAGAAAACACTATTAATTTGTATAAATCTTTAAGCGCACTTAAAGAACAGCTTAAGCAAGCCCAAGAATTATCTTTAAAAGATGATGAGCTAGCAGAGCTTGCCCAAGTAGAGGCCCTAGATTTAGGCGAGCAAATTAATACTAAGCAAACTGAACTTAGCGAGGCTTTAACCCCTAAAGACCCCAACGATGAACGCAATTGTATTATAGAAATTCGCGCTGGCGCCGGTGGTGATGAATCTAGCTTATTTGCGGGCGATTTATATAAAATGTATGCTCGATACGCCGAACTTAATAGCTACAAAATAGAACTTATTAGCCAAAGCCCATCAGAGGCGGGTGGTTTTAAAGAAATCTCTTTTGAGATTTTTGCACCAGACGGAGCTTATGGCATATACAAATACGAAGCCGGTGTACACCGTGTACAGCGCGTGCCAGTAACAGAAAGCCAAGGCCGTATACACACCAGTACAGCCACGGTAGCCGTTTTGCCAGAAGCCCAAGATGCCGATATACAAATTAACCCAGCAGACTTAAGGGTAGATGTTTACCGATCTAGCGGGCATGGTGGCCAAAGCGTTAATACCACAGATAGTGCCGTGCGCATAACTCATTTGCCTAGCGGCCTTGTAGTAACTTGCCAAGACGAAAAGTCACAAATAAAAAACAAAGATAAAGCCATGGGGGTTTTACGTGCTAGGCTTTTGCAACAAAAAATAGATGATGAGCAAAAAGCCCTAAGCGATGCACGCAAAAAACTAATAGGTAGTGGTGATAGGTCAGAAAAAATTCGCACTTATAACTTTCCGCAAGACCGTATAACAGATCACCGCATTGGCTATAACCGCTCTAACATCCCTGCCGCCCTAAATGGCGACATTCAAGACCTTATAGATACCCTCCACATCGCCGCCACCCAAGAATATATATAATTACTTATAACATCTCAACTGACTACACATGTAACATACTATTTTAGTGCATCAAATAAATCAGAAGCAAATGCCTCACTTAGTCTTACGGGTTCATTGCTTACAAAAACCATACTTGTTGTTACGACACCATTATTTTCAGACGTCTGTAGTGCCAAATTTTTACCATCATTATGCTTTTCAAATAAATATTCATGCATTGAAGAAACTGCAACCTCATAACCATTATTTTCTGTATTTTTTTGAATATTTATATATTTATTAGTTATATTATCTATTAAAATTTTAACTTTTTGTGCATCAAAGCCATCCAACATTGATTTTAGATTTCCAATAAAGCCAGTCTTCTTATGAGGGACCATTTCGTTGTCTCTAAAAAATGCAATAACTTCATCTTTGCTTACTTTATTAATATCTATTTTATTTATTTTACGTTCCTCTTTGCTTTTACTTCTTTGCCATTCTGACGGAAACGCAGGGTCTATCCCAAAAGTTGGTTTTTTACTGTCTTTATATAACTTATAAGCCCCAGCCGCTGCGCCAGTCATAAGTGTTCCCATGGCAACAGCGGGAACGTAATTAGCTGATTTGTCACTGGCTGGACCACTAGAATCTGGGCTGTTATTGGATCCTTGTGGCGCTTGGTTTTCTGGGGGTATTGCAGATGGTGTGCGAGGAGCATCTGCGGTAACAGCGGTATTTGCTGATTGTGTAGAAGCTGCAGATTCATCTCCTGACGAATCAACCGAAGAAACTCCCCCTTCTGTATTGGCTGAATATGAAGCTTCCGAACCAGAAGCTATTGAACCATCTTGTGTTTGTTCGGGAACTGGGGTATTGGCGGGGGTAGATTCGGTAGTAGACGACGAATCACTACCATCACTATAAGCATTAGTATCGTTACCGACTTCTGGTGGGGCTGTTTGTTGGGGGTCTACTACAGATGGGTCTTTAGAATTTTTAGAGAAGAAATCGGCTACAGTAGGCCCATCAACCGGAAAATCGGTTACACCAGTCCCCTCTATGCTGGCATGTACGTTAATTTCTTTGCCCTCTACTGTAATTACCGCCAGGGTACCATTACCTGTAAAATTACCCTCGTCGTCAAACTGATTAGCAAATTCTGAGCCCGGTAATGCAGTTGCGTATGTGTTGCCATCTGCATCTGTTGTTACTGGTATGCTAATATATTCATTAGCATCGCTATTAAAAACTGCAACTTGCATGTTGGTTGTATCTAAACCTGTCATATTTACTTTAACAACTATATTGCCATTATCATCTCTAAAACTATTACCGTTGCCTCCGTAATCTAGACCTATTTCATTTTCTGAGGGGTGTATTGAATTTAGGTTTTCTGGTTCTACATGATGTATAGAGCTATCATCTACAACATTGTGCGCGGCAGAATTTTCTGCCTCAAGTTGTTCGGCGATAGCTTTTTGTATATCTTGGCCCGATGCACCTGCAACTGTGGGTTGTCCCACGCCATCGGTGTCAGGTCCTTGGGTTTCGGCAACTGTTGGTGTTGAACCAGAAGAAGTAGCCCCAGATGGCATTACATCTGTAGCTGACGGAGTAGCACTAACCGAAGGATTACCAGTAGAGCCAGTGTTTTGTTCTAAAAATGGACTTATCATCGCAATAGACCCCATTGGGCCAGATGTACCCCCACCGTGTCTCATATTAGGCATCTCTGTTAAAATATCTCCTACGGCACTGGTAACGTCTAGACCAGTATATTGAAATAATTTATTACTAGCCCCAACGGCAGACAAAACAAAACCACCATAAATTAATACTTTTGGATGTCTTTTTGCAAATTCAAAGCCTCTTCTTAGCCAGCTAATCGATTGATAAAATTTTTTACTAACTAAACCTTCACTAGTGGTTTTAAATATATTAATTTTATCATACACGATTTGTCTTTTTGAACCATCAATATCGTCTGTAAAAAAACTATTAAATGTATCTATTTCATCATTTTCGAGTGAATCCACAATTAAACTAATTATATCTTGGCTAAAACCAAAACCATCACTCGCAAGTAAGGCGTGCAATTCTGGAATTGCTTCTTTTGATACTGCTCTGCCTGCTAAAGTTAAACCATCACCTATATCAGTGTCGGGTCTTAATGATTCAACAGAACTTCTACCAAATCTCATAAATATCCTTTTCTTATTTTATATTTTAATATTAATTAATAGTTAATCTTTCTTTATATAAAAATAATACCTCTTTCATAATTTAAACTCAAGCATTAT
>CAYRFD010000047.1:0-5192 GCA_964423475.1 uncultured Candidatus Saccharibacteria bacterium | reverse complement strand
TCAACCAAACCAATACAACACCCCAAGCCTTAGTAGGTTAGGGGTGTTGTTGATATATAGGTTTATGAGATGGGCGTAGGTAGGTTAACTAATCTTTAAAACACTGTTACAATAAGCATATGGGTTTTGTATTATTTATAAGCTGGTGGTACGGCACTGGCTGGATTAACTCATTTAAAGCAATTGGTGTAAGAGCTTTGTCTATGGCAAAGTTTTTCTCTTTAGCTATTTTGTTAAGAACTTTATTTGAACCATGGAAACAAATTACAACTTACGTAGGCCCCAACACACCAATTGGTGATAGGTTTAGGGTATGGTTTGATAACATATTTTCGCGCTTGTTTGGCTTTGTAATAAGAAGTACTGTTTTTTGGGTGGGTACATTTGCGTCGTTATTAACAATATTATATGGTGTAATTTTGGCAATTATTTGGCCAATAGTGCCAATTTTACCAATAATTTTTGTAGCCACTGCGTTTGGAGTATTAATAATATGATAATAAATACTCATAATAAGCGTGTTTTAAAAGCTCATTATGCAAAAATTTTTGCTAAAAAATGGTTAAGAATATTACTATTAGTTATTGCCGTGGCTACTGCTTTATTGGCTGTAAGTGCAATATATTTAGGTATATGGTTTGGTTGGCTATTGGCTATAGTGCCAGTGCTTATACTAATGGCTTACGAATGGTATCACCATGATTTATCTAATATTCCTCCAAATAATAGTTCTATAGAACCAGAACAATTATTATCTAAAGAAGTTCTTGCGAATATATATAAATCTGAATTGTCTTCAAAAGATATAATTAATGCCATAGATAAAACAAATGGTTTTTGGTTTATTGTTAATAGATTAACACTACACCCAGATATTGTATTAGAATCACAGCTTTCAGAAGAATGGTGGCAGAAGGCCGTAGAACTTTATAGCCAATACCCGGTAAAAAATGGTATAGATGGCGCACATATTTTAGTATCAATTGTATTATCTAGTCCAGGCTGCGCCGAAATTTTGTCTCTAAGTAATAATTCCGAACAAGATATGCTTGATGGTTTAAGATGGTATGCATATGTTGTAAAAACAATTGATCAAATGAACCAAAGACAAGATGATGGTGGTATTGCTCATGATTGGGCGGCCGGATATACGCCAATGTTAGATAGTTATGCGCAAAACGTTTCAAGAACTGTACAGTATGGAGGAAGGATACACAGAGACGTAATTGGGCATACTAATGTTATAGAGCAGATGGTTTCTATATTTACAAGTAATGGGAGAGCGAACATAGCTTTAGTGGGCGACACAGGCTCTGGTAAAACTACTTGTATTGGTGGTTTTGCAGAAGCATTGCTATTTAGCAAGCTCGGCCATGGTTTGCAGTATAGCCAAATTTACCAGGTAGATATAGCGGCTCTTCTAACAAGAGTTCCAGCAGATAAAATAGAATACACAATACAGCGTATATGTAACGAAGCTTATCATGCTAAAAACATAGTATTATATTTTGATAACGCTGGTGCCTTTTTTGGGGGCGACGGAAAAGCCGATGTAACAAATATAATTTTGCCAATTATAGAAAGCGGTGGTGTACGTATGATATTTGCTTTTACGCCTTTGCAATGGCAGTATTTACAAAGAGAAAAATCACAGATAGTGGCTTTGTTGAATTATCAGGTTGTACAACCAACAAATATAGATGACACAATTAAGATTTTAGAAAACCAAGCTTTATTCACAGAGGCACAATATAACTGTACATTTAGTTACGAGTCTTTACACGAGGTATGCAGGCTAGCAGAACGTTACGGACCAGAAATAGCCATGCCGGGCAGGGCAATTAGTGTATTAGAAAATTCTGGTAGATCGGCGCAAGGATCTTTAGTTGTTAAGGCAGACGTTCAAAAAGCGGTAGAACAAACTACTGGTATAAAGATAGCTACCGCAGACACGGCCGAAAAAGATGTTTTGCTAGGATTAGAAGAAACTTTAAAGCAAAGAGTTATTGGGCAAGATGTGGCGGTTCATGAGCTTGTGGCCGCTTTAAAGCGCAGTAGAGCGGGTGTAGCTAACCCAAATAAACCTATTGGTACTTTTTTATTTTTAGGCCCAACTGGTGTAGGAAAAACCGAAATGTCAAAAACATTAGCATCAGCATATTTTGGTGGTGATGCAGGTATGGTTAGGGTAGATATGAATGAATACATCACCCAAGATAGTATCCATACTCTGTTATTGGGTAGTTCAGATTACGGAACTTCATTTTTAGAGACCGTACGTCGACAACCATTTACAGTAGTATTATTTGACGAGTTAGAAAAAGCACATTCAGAAATTATAAATACTTTGCTTCAGTTGTTAGACGAAGGTTCTATAAAAGATTCAGACAATCGGGTGGTATCATTTAAAGACGCAATTATTATTGCAACTTCTAATGCGGGCGCAGATGTTATTAGGCAAAAAATATCTAGTGGTGTATCTGTGCAAGATTTAGAAAGTACGTTAACAGATGAACTTATAGCAAAAGGCGTGTTTAAGCCTGAATTTATTAATAGGTTTGATGACGTTATTATATTTTCTCCCCTAAACAAAGAAGGCCTAAATAAAGTAGTACTAATTATGCTAAGTGATATTAATAAACAGCTACAAGGCCAAGGCATAACCGTAGAACTCACAGAAGACGCAGTAGATTGGTTATCTAGCCAAGGATACGATGAGCGCTTAGGGGCCAGACCCCTGCGCCGTATGATGCAAAAAACCGTAGAAACTGTAGTATCTGATGTGCTTTTAAAACAAAAAGTTCCACACGGATCTACAATAACAATCAATAGTCAACATTTGGCAGCCACTTTAAAATAATTATTAAAAAGTATTAAAGCGAGTATAATTTATTTAGTATGTTTAATATTATATTTGCAATAATTGGTGTAGGATTTATTTTATTAATTGGAGAAGTTTTGTGGCGCTTAAACTTGGTGCGTGGAGAGTATGCCAGAAAATTTGTTCATATAATTACGGCTATTTTTGCTGCTTTTTGGGCATTTTATATGCCACCATCAGCTATCGCTTTTGTAGCCCTTAGTATGATAACAGTAGTATTAATAGTCTCAAGATATTCATTATTTAATTCTATAAGGGCTATTAAGCGCGCCACATATGGAGAAATTTGGTATCCTTTGGGCATTGGTGTAACGGCCTTAATTTTTGTAGACCCATATGTTTATGCTATTGCCATTTTGCATCTTGGCTTAGCAGACGGCATGGCAGCTGTAGTTGGTGTAAGTCTTGGCACAAAAGCAAAAATATATAAAGTTGGTAAATCTAAAAAAAGTATTGCAGGTACGGCAGCATTTATTGCAATATCTTTTGCAATATATTTAACATTTTGGTTAAAATTTGATCCATCTGGTGTATTTGTATCAAGCCCCGGACTAGCGGTGCTGTTAAGCGCCTCTTCTGCCATAGTAGTTGCCGCAGTAGAAGCTATTGCTCCAAAAGGAAGTGATAATATTGCAGTGCCTGTTGTGGCTGGAATTTTTGCTGTGTTGCCAACCATGCAGTTAATTATTTAGTTATATAATAAAACAAAAAATAGCTCTAAAATCATGAGCTATTTTATATTAATGGGGCGAATGATGGGAATTGAACCCACGACCTCCTGTGCCACAAACAGGCGCTCTAACCAACTGAGCTACATCCGCCAAACAGCTAAAGTATATCTGTTATTGATGCTTTTTGCAACCTTAAGAAGAGCCTAGTATTAATTAGTTTAGGAGATTCATTAGCTTTTTTACTAGATTTTTAGAGGCTAGTGCTCTGTGGCTATGCATGTTTTTATATTCTTTGCCCAGTTCTGCAAAAGTTTTTGTTTGTCCATTTGGTACTACCGTGCAATCAAAACCAAATAGTGTAACTTTACTAGGAGGAGCAATTTGGCCGTTTACTACGCCATTAACAATTATGGTATTTCTGCCGTCGTAAAAACCCATTGTGCTAATAACTTTTACTTTACTGTTTGGTGCAATTTTATATAAAGCATCTCTACCAAGCTGTTGAATAAAATATTTCACAAAAGGCCCAGGTAAACCATTTAAATCTTTAAGCTCTACAGAAACGTCTTCTACAATTACAGGTTTGTGTATTTGGCTATATGCCTGTTTAAGTTTATGCCTAATAATTTTTTTAGTATCTAGACTTTGGATTTCATCTATATCTATATTTGCAGTGGATATTTTAATACTTTTAGGCAAGATTTGCTTAAATTCATTAATCTTTTTAGGGTTGCCTGTCACAAGGTATATCTGCATGTCTATAGTATAGCGTATAATGTAATAAATGAGATTTAAAAGCAAAGTACACAATTTTACAGTAAAAGGAGCTATTTTTGATGTAGACGATACTCTACTAAACGATCGGCCCGACGGCCAAAACAGTGTTCACCAACACTCTAGAATGCTAGCTGCACGTTTTGTAGGTAAAAAACATAAATTACCTGTTTTATCAAACATAACTACCGAACAAGCAGAACAATCTTTCTCAACTTCTACAGAGCACACTCCAGCCGGTGTTATGTGGAGAACTTTAGAGATCTTAAAAATAGTTGATACAAAAAAAATAGATACACAAAATATTGTTTTAAAAGATTTATTAAAATATAAGATTTATTATTACGAAAAGCTATTAACAGAAAACAATTATTCGTTTGAAAATTCAATTGAATTTATTGATTATATTTATAATAATGGTTTAGAAAATAAACTATCTATAGCTAGTAATGCACAAAAAAATGATATAAAAACATTTTTAGCAGGTAGCGGATTTAATAAATATTTTAAAGTAAATACAATTGTTTCTTCTTTACTATTAGTTATTGGTTGTTCACTGATGCTAATGTTGGTTAGAAGTCCAAACGGAACTAGAAAATTGTATCTACAAAAAACAAATTTGTTTTACACAGATGAGCAAATTTTGAAAAACGAACAACCATCGGTTCAATTTATCATGGGATCAAAAGAGAAAGAGTTGTTTGATGCTTGTGAAAGCTTGAAAAAGAAGCTATTGAAGAAGGATACAGGTGTAGAAGTATTGGATGCTGCCTATGATGAAAAAAACACCTTATTGAGTGAGGCGAATGTAAGTGATTATTTGGATCATGCTGAGTTGATGGCCTTAAAGGAAAAAGCGGTACAAT
>CAYRFD010000046.1:2943-5469 GCA_964423475.1 uncultured Candidatus Saccharibacteria bacterium | reverse complement strand
GGAAAATCTTTTAAAGTCATTCGTTTGGTATCCGATAGATAAGAGCCAGTACCAACACATAATAATACCTCATGTGCTTCTTGATCTTGGTGGCGTAAATAATGAGCATCACACGTAACAACTATCGGAATATCTAATTTTTTTCCTATTTTAATAATTTCATTATTTACTAATTCTTGATCTGCATTATATAAAGGGTTTTTAGGATGTCCATGGTCTTGCACCTCTAGATAATATCTATCATTAAATATCTTTTTATACCAGCTTGCTATTGATTCAGCTTTTTTTACTTGACCATTTTTTATAGCCTGGCCTACTTCTCCACCCATACAACCACTCATGGCAATTATACCTTTGTTATATTGTTCAAGTAACTCGTGGTCTATGCGGGGAAAATAGTAAAATCCTTCAAGATTAGCTATTGAAGATAGTTGCATAATATTTTTGTAACCAACATTATTCATTGCTAATAAAACTAGATGAAAACGTGGCTTATCTTTTGCAGGATCTTTATCTGTGTGTGATCGTGAGGCTACATATGTCTCAATACCAATAATTGGTTTAATATCTTTAGACATAGCATGCTTGTAAAACTCTACCGTACCAGAAAGAGTACCATGATCGGTCTTAGCAATTGCCCTCATATCATAAGATTCAACCAGGTCAATAAGAGGCTCAATCTTTGACAAGCCATCTAGCAAACTAAATTGTGTATGATTATGCAAATGTACATAATCACTAGACTTTAAAACACTCACAATAATTTCCCTTTATACTACTATTATAAAACAGCATCCGTGGCAATTGCTACGGATGCTGTAAAAAATTAACTAAATACTATTTTTCACTCTTAAGATACGAAGCTAAGTGAGATTTTGCTTGTTTTGCCTGATCAAGGGCTTTTTGCAAATCTTTGTCTGAGGCTTCTCCACTTTTAACGGCCCCTAAAACTTCTTTTGATTTAGCTTGTGCTGCTTTAGCCTTAACTAATAGCGAGTCAAGCTCTTTTTTACCTCTTTCGCTAAGCTGTTGTACAGTTACATTAGCTTCTTCTATAAGTTTAGAAAGTTCTTCTTTAACAACCTGCAACTTAACTTCTAAATTCTTTTTTAATTGAGCACTGGCTTTTTGTAAGTCTGCTCTTGTCTCTTTGCCACTTTTAGGGGCAGTTAGTATACCGGCAACATAGCCCGCAACAGCTCCCACTAAAACAGCACCCGCTACTCCTGCACTTTTTTTACCCATATTGCAATCTCCTTTCATTATTTTTTACGCAGCATTTGTGTAAAAAATTGCACAACACCCGCTGGTGCCGAGAATTTCTTAAACTGGTTAGAGGCTGATTCTAGGTTGTTTGCAACCGTTTCTACGTGATCACTAATTTTTTCGGCATTTTTTAATACTTTAATTAAGTAAGCCGTAGCTACAATGGCCAATACCAAAAAAATAGCTAAAGTTATTGATAAAATTACTACTAATATTTCAAATGCATCCATAAGTATTATTGTACGCTAATTATTTTTTTAGTCTAGTGTAAAGATATTTTTTAAATTCAGATCCTAATTCTTCATGGTCTAACCCAAAATCAACAACTGTCTTAAGGTACTCTAATTTATCACCAGTATCATGCCTTACGCCATTTTTTATCTGGCAACCATAAAACAAATGACCGTCTTTAATCATGGGCTGTATAACTCTATCTGTTAGGTAAAATTCTTCTGTTTTTGGCAAGCCCTCTAAACCTTTTTCTAAATAGTTTAATATTTCTGGAGTAAATAAAAACCCAACCACACTGGCAAGATTAGATGGAGTCTTAGCCTTACCTGGCTTCTCAATAACACCGCTCATCTTTAAAATTCCATCACTAACAAAATCTCCACTTAAAATACCATACTTATCGTAGTCTTCATCGTTTTCAATTTTCATCGATGAAAGCACATTGCCACCGTATTCTTCATAGCAATTGATCATTTGTTGATAAGTGTTTGGCTTTGCTACAAATAAATCATCTGCATAGGTAAAAATAAACGGCTCATCACCAATTAAATGAGAAGCATTCATAATTGGTGTAGCAGTGCCATATGGGCCCTTTTGACGCAAATAAACAAAATTTGCTAAGTTTGGAATTGCTTCTATCTTATCTATTAAATGCTGTTTCTTTTTGCCTCCCGCTTGTAAGTTAGCCAACAAGTCCCCACTCGGAACATCAAAATGATCTTCTATGGAACGTTTTGTACCGCTACCAACAATAATGATATCTTTTATACCTGCTGCCACCAAGTCTTCTACTATGTATTGGATAATTGGTTTATCTATTATAGGAAGCATCTCTTTGGGCATAGCCTTAGTTTGAGGCAGAAATCGAGTACCCATTCCGGCGGCGGCAATAATTGCTTTAGTAGGTTGTTGACGTTTCATATTTTAAACTCCTAACTGACTTTTAATTAATACCTGAACTGTTTCTGGGTTTGCTTTACCTTTACTTGCTTTCATTACTTGCCCAACTAAAAAGCCTATCACCTTAAG
>CAYRFD010000046.1:0-2843 GCA_964423475.1 uncultured Candidatus Saccharibacteria bacterium | reverse complement strand
ATTACATTGGCAACTTCTTGCCAACTAATCTCATTATCGTTTACACGCCTTGTTAGCTCACCTAAACACCAGTTAGCAATAGTATGTGCAGTCTTTTTATCGTGACCTTCTTGTACGTATTTTACAATTGCTGCTAAATTAGGATCATCTACTAACGTAGTTACAGACGCATCATCAAGCTCAAGTTCAATAAAATGATCCCTTAATGCGGATGGTAATATCGGCATATCTTTAGCAATTATTGCAACTTCTTCATCTGTAATTGTAATTGGTGGAATATCTGGGTCGGGGAAATATCTATAATCATGGGCATCTTCTTTTGTTCGCTGAGAAAATGTTTTTTGTTTTGCATCGTCCCATCCTCGCGTTTCTTGAACAATGGTTTTACCTTTTTTAAGCAATTCAATCTGTCTTTTTATCTCGTAATCAACTGTTTTTTCTACACTTCTAAAACTATTTAAGTTTTTTGTTTCTGATCTAGTACCTAATTTATTTGGATCTTTGCTAACACTTACATTTACGTCAAATCTCATATTTCCATGATACAAATCTACGTCAGAAACATCTGCATACTTCATTAATAAATATAGTTCATAAACATATGCTCTAACTTCTTGCGCACTATGCATATCTGGCCCTGAAACAATTTCTAATAATGGTGTGCCCGCCCTGTTTAAATCTACCAAGCTATAGTCTGCACCTTCTGGATGGTTACTCTTACCCGCATCGGCCTCTAGGTGTGCTCGTTCTATTCTTACATTAAAACTTTCTTTATTTGGCAATAAAACTTCTACTATTCCGTCAAATATAATTGGTCTTTCGTATTGTGTAATCTGATAGCCCAAGGGTAAATCAGGATAAAAATAATGTTTTCTATCAAAATGACTAATTTTGGCAATTTTAGCCTTTAAGGCAAGTCCCGCCTTTATAGAAAGCGGGATAACCGCTTCGTTTAAAACGGGTAGAGTTCCGGGCAAACCAATACAAAGTGGACTAATTAGTGTATTGGGTGCTGCATCTCTAGCGTCGTTTCCAACACCTGCAAATAATTTTGTAGCTGTTTTTAGCTGCACATGGCATTCAACGCCAATAGTTGGATAATACCCATCTACTATGTATTTTTTGTCCATTTAAATTGCCCCCAAATCTTTTAATGCCCTGGCGTACACCTTTAGAGTAGGTATAATAACATTTTTAGTGGGCTTATATTTAGATTCGTGCACAATATTGTTTCGCATCTTATGCGCTTGCCAAACTCCATCTCTATCGGTAAGCCTTTTTTTAGCTGCAACAAGCCTTTCTGCCATTGTGCTACCCGAATATCCAAAACATTTTAATGCTTCGTCTAGCAATTTATCGGCCTGAACAACACTCATGGCAATAGTTTTATCGTCTTTGCTCATAACTATTACATCTTGCCATTCATTTTTAAAACGTTCTTTATCTACACAATTTGGTGCATTTTTATTAAATAAATTAAATAAAACTAATATAACAACAGCAGCAACAATAACTAATATTAGCAAGCCAATGCTCATCTTGCTTCCTCAAAAGCAGACGCAACGGCCAATAGTTCTTTATCTTTATGCTGTGGAGCCATTATTTGAATGCCTACAGGTAAACCCTTAACTTTTGTTGGTACACTTATTGCGGGTATACCAACTAAACTTGCGCCAACCGTCATAACATCAGATAAGTACATTTGTAACGGGTCGGCTGCATTTTGCCCAATCTTAAAAGCAACCGTTGGTGCTGTTGGCCCAATTAAAAAATCTACTTTACTAAAAATGTCATTAAATTCATTAATTAATTTTGTTCTAACGGTTTGAGCCTTTTTATAATAAGCATCATAATAGCCGCTAGACAACACATAAGTTCCTATCATAATACGACGCTTAGCTTCTTTGCCAAAACCAATAGATCTAGATTCATTATAACTATCGGTTATATCTTTTGAATCAGGAGCAGAATAACCGTACTTTTGGCCATCGTAACGGCTTAAATTACTGCTAATTTCTGCTGGAACAACAATATAGTATACTGCTAATGATAATGGTAAACTTGGTAAACTAACTTCTGCAACTTGGGCTCCAGCTTTTTTGAATGTTTCAACAGCATTATTAACAGAATCTAAGACTTCTTTTTCAACGCCATTACCCATTTGTTCTTTAATTAAGCCTATCCTTTTACCCTTTAAGCTAGTTTTAATGTTTGCATAATTATCTTTTGATCGTTCAATGGTTGTGGCGTCATAAGAATCTTTGCCAGCCATAACTTGTAACACCGTGGCTACATCTTGAGTATTATTTGCAAGAATACCTACAGTATCTGTACTACTTGCCATAGCTACAATCCCCCATCTAGACATCAAGCCATAAGTTGGTTTATAGCCAACACAACCACTAAAACTTGCAGGTTGGCGGCTAGAACCACCCGTATCTGTACCAAGCGCAAAGGGTGCCATACCAAGCACCACAGAAGTTGCAGAACCACCAGAAGAGCCACCAGGTACTCTTAATTTATCTTGTGGATTTTTAGTAGTAAAAAAATCACTGTTTTCTGTACTACCACCATGCGCAAAAGCATCTAAATTAGCTTTTGCAACACAAATTGCGCCCGCAGCTTCAAGGCGCTCTATAACCGTAGACTGATACGGTGCCGTAAAGCCTTTTAATATATTGCTTGCCGCTGTTGTTTCAGAACCAAAAACCAAGTAATTATCTTTAGCAATAAAAGGAACACCTGCAAGTTCTCCAACTTTTTTACCATCTTTTATTTGCAAGTCTAGTTCTTTTGCTTTTTTAATTGCAGAATCTTCTAGGGTAACAATAATTGCTTTATGA
>CAYRFD010000045.1:0-5753 GCA_964423475.1 uncultured Candidatus Saccharibacteria bacterium | reverse complement strand
GGCCAAATAATTGGTAGCCCAGAAAAAATCGCCCAAGAACAGGGCTTTATAACCGGGGAACAGCTAACCAACCTAGCCCAACCCCTAATAAAATCTGGCTACGGCAAATATTTATAAGAATATTACTGGTTAGCCCCAACAATAATATTTTTATAAATAACATTACTACAGTATGCTTATAGTATTATGAAGAATGACATTATATCTAATTTATATATATTAATTAAACAATTTGCACGTTATTTTGGTGTTGCCTTAATTGGTCTTGTTTTTGATTTCGGAACATTAATATTACTCAAAGAATTATTTAATTTATACTACTTAATAGCAACCGCTTGTGGTTTTATCGTGGGGCTTGTTGTAGTATTTATTCTAAGTGAAAAATACGTATTCTCTAACCCAAAAATTACATCAAAACATTGGAATTTTATAGTTTTTGGGCTTATCGGGATAGTAGGGTTAGGGCTATTAAGCTTCTTGGTTTGGCTATTCACAGGGGTTTTGGGTATAAACTATATAGCATCTAAAGTAATTGCTACAGTTTTTGTTTATATGTGGAATTTTTTTGCAAGACGAGCTATGTACAATAATTAGTATATTGATTGAGCATACTCCACGGCTATACGAACACGCTCAAGATTAGACCCCAAATCACCGGGCCGCATTTCAATAGAAACGTAACCATCATAATTAATACTTCTTAGTGCGGCGGCGGCCGATTCGTGCTGTACGTCTGTAAACGATCCTACTGCTCCTAGCATGGGTGAGCTTATATGAAAATGCTTAAGGGGGCCTGCTGCATCTTTTATGGATTGGCTAATGTTATCATTGGCTAATGTCATACATGCAATGTCTAAATGTAAACCAAAACCAGGGCTATTTACTTTTGCTACGATCTCGATGCCTTCTTTAGCATTAGTAATAAAATCACACCCGTATTGCGGCGCGTTTGGCTCAATACAAAATTGTACTTTTTCTTTAAATGCTTTAGCTCCTAAAGTTGTAAAAAAATCTTTTGCAATATCAAATGCTGCATCATTTGCTAAACTGCCGCGTTGACGATTCTTGGGTGAACCAAATACCATATTTTCAACACCCATTTTGCTAGCTAAAGATATAAAATCATCAAGATATTGAAGCGTTTCATCACGATTTGTTTTACTCTCAAAAATTTTAAGATCTGGCCTAGAAAATAGCATTGATTGAAATGCAACAACCCTAATACCAAAGCTTTCCCAAAATGCCAAATATTCAGAAACCTGTTTATTGCTAGCCCCTGTTGGCTCTTTCCATTTTTTAGTTGGGGCTATCTCAATATATTTAACTCCCATATCCTTTAGCAATTGGGCAACAGCTGGTTCTTCTTCGTTCGTCCATGCAATATTAGATACAGATAACTTCATACACCTATTATATCATTTGCTAATGGCTAATATATAAACCATTAGCCCAGTCAATCTCTGATATAACTTCTCCAATTGAATTTGGGCCCTTCATCTCAACTGACGTAAAACCACTATACCCTAAATGTCTCAATATACTCGCATATTGACTGTGTGGGACAGTCTTATCTGAACTCGGAGCAACTAAATCTGGTGCACTTATATCAAAAGAAGTGACCATAACCCTATTCATGGCGTTTGACACAGTTAATGATGCGTCCTCGCCAGAATCAGAAATCGCTGCACTATCTAAATGTAGCCCAAACCCAGGATGGTTAACACGCTCCACCAGTTCAATACCCTCTCTAGTATTTGTAATATAGGTATTACCATAACCAGATAGGGGTTCTATACTTAACACTGTATTATTATCGTGAGCAGCCACGGCTATTTCACTAAATACTTCTTCTGCCATATCAAAATCACAGTCGGTTTTATTAGTCTTACGTAAATTTGGTGAACCAAATATTAACGAAACAGCTCCTAACATGCCTGCTAGTTCCGCTTGGCGCTTAAGGTGTTCAACTAATTTGCGTCTTTCTGCTTTATCTCCAAATAATGAAATACCTGATGTGCCGTACAATAACGATTGTAAGCTAGCTATTACTAAGCCTGATTCTTCAACTTCTAGTTTATATTCTATTGCCTCACCCATATCTATATATGGCGCTTCTGGCCATATCATGGTTGGAGCAATGACAATGCCCTCTACGCCGTGACTTTCTAAAATTGGATATATCTTTGAAGAATCAGTATTTTTCCATGCTATATTCGATACAGCTAACCTCATATTTACATATTATATCATACTTTTTTATTTTTTTCAACAAATTCTTTTATATCATTTAATTCTTGTTTCTTGGAGTACAAATAGCCATTTTTACCTCCAAAATACTTAGCATATTTAGATTTCATATCCCACATGGCAGGCTTTATGCTTTTTGGGCTATTATCAAATAATAAATCAAATGCATACTCAGCAACTTCTTTTGTGCTAACTGGCTCGGTAGCAAAATTTACTAGCGTCAAATTATTATTAATAGCAACTTGCATATCATGCCAAATGTTAGATAAATTGTAATATTGATAAACACCATCGGCATGAATCTTATCTACATTATTATTATTAAGCAAATCAAATATTACATTCTTCTTTAATCCATCACCAAATAAACCCGGTAAGCGTACTATGGTTGTATTATAAGATTTACTGCATACTTGTTCAAGATAATATCTGTTCGCACCATATGGCAATAGTTTAGAACTGTTAATGGGGGTTTCCTCATCTACACCTATAGCTTTTTCATAAACACCAACAGAAGAGACAAGAACAAGTTTTTTGATATTTGCTTTTGAAATATGGCTAATATACTCTTTTATCTCAGCAAGATCTTTATCGCCCTCCTGGTTAATGCGCCACATCTCAGCACGGTTAGCGGCACTAACCACTAAATCGTATTCTTTCCCCCGGATCTGTGCTATGTTTTTATGGTCATAATAATCGTCAAATTTAGCCTGCTGGGCAATGTTACCACCAACAAACCCAGAATACCCAATAAGTGCAGTTTTCATATATTATTTTCTCTTGTTTAACTGTATTTATTGTACAACACCTTACGGTTTTTTGTAGCCAAATTTGGCAAGAACAACTTCTATTTCACCTATCATAGCTTCGTATTCGGCATTTGTAGGATCATATAATAACCCCTCAATTTGATCTAAAACAATATTAGCAACCACAAGTGCCTCGGGCCTAACGTCTGGTAATTGAAGTAAATATTTTAGCTGCATTACAAACTGTTCATATCTTTTTCTATCAAATGCGTCATTACCTGTTTCTTGGGCTACCATTGCTTCTGGGTAAATTAATTCAGCTTGCATACCAACTACCCCTTGGCCACTTTTTATAGCCGCTAGAGCAGTTGTATACATATATATCCAATTATTCATGCCCTTTTTAGCGGATGGATATTCAAGCAAGTGTTTTGCACCTTGCTTACTGTATCCTCTAGGGCCAGCTAATGAGTCTGGTGGTAACGAAAGTGTCTGTTCAATAATCCAGCCGGCAAGCTCCTCTGTACGGCGCTGCAATGGCGGCATGCTAATCTTTGACTCTTTAGTTCTACCAATAATTACAACATCATTAGCTTCCAAAATGCTCGCTACAGAGCTAGCAAACTTTGCTATACCTGGTTTTTCTGGTTCGTGCGTTAATGTGTTGCCCCCACCATTTAATAACACATGCTGCACCCCTTGTTGTCTCTGAGTAGCAATACCGCCTAAATTAGCCCTTAAAACAATGGCTCCTCTTTGTATATATGCTGCCCTTACTCGCTCTGCATTATCTCCCTTATCTCCTATTGGGCTACTATCAACAACAACTAAGGGGTAGCCCTCGTTTTCCCATGATTCTGCCGTAGAAAGAGAAATTTCAAAACGGGTGTCCTGTTTATCGGTAACGTCAAACAAGGTTCCAGTAACACCTACGATAGACACACCAGAAAATTCACTTGATCTATCTGTACTCATAGAATATTATAATATATTATATTATATATTTTGTCAAATATATTTAATAGCTTTACAATACTAATAACAACTTACTAAACACTCAGATACCATAATATAGAGACGTGTACGTTAAAGTATTTATAAATTTGCTAACTATACCATCCATGGGAGAAAAGTGGCGTTGCAAACATAAACCGAATGATCCGAATATACGTCTCAAAGGGCTGTGATATATCTAAATACAACCAAAGAGATATATGGGATATATAAGATACAATAAATGGTATGCCAATAGAGATACTTGAATTTAAAACTGCTAGAGAGATTTACTTAAAAGACAGGAGGCCATGCATGAGTAGCTATATAAACAAAAATGAGCCTAACGGCTTCAATAGGTTACGGTTGTAGTGTCACATTTTGGGTTGAAGGCAGGATCGAAAAATGATTGATTCTGTAACTATATTAGATAAATAAATATTACAGAGTTAATTGTTTATTTTTTCTATATTCAATAGAATAAATGTCTAGATTACTGCCAAGATATCGATGGGTAGACTCAATTCGTAAACTTACGTTATCACCATTATCTATATATAAAGGAAAAATAAACTCATTCATATAAGGCGGTAAAGATGCAGCCCACCGGTCTTGTCCATTTACTATTGGATGCACTAAATACCTAGGTATCTTTTGAACGTATGGTAGGCTTACTGATCTGTTTTTAATGTTATATTTTAACCTAATCTCAAGTAAACCTGATTGCCCTAAATTACCCAGGTTTACTTGATTATTATCTATGCCCAGCGGGGTCCATCGCTCATTTGTGCCGTCGACCCATGCATCATCATTCTTTTTCCAAATATTTGTATGGGATGTTTGGCCAACTATTGAATAATTATCATTAACATGTTTGAAAAAATCCCAGTTCTCATTCTCGAGCCATTGTTGCCATGGCGCAAAAAAATCTTTGCGCATAGTAATAACATATTTTGGTTTTATTTCTATAAACTTTTCAACATATCCCTTGCGCCTTTGCGGGCCAAGAGCATGAATAATGTAGTCATAGCCAGATGGTTGGAATTGGTTTAATTCTGCCTCAGGAACCCCCGCATAGGTCGACCATACAATACCTCTATCATTATTAAGTATCTTCATCGTTGTATCTATATCAGTCTGCCACTGAGGGCTTAATTTTAACCCAAGATTATTACCATCTTTTTGCTTCCAGTTCGATATTGTCGCAGGGCCTATACTTAAATCCGTCTTAATATAGCTATAAGCAATAAAAGCTCCTAAAATGAATACCGATATAGTGCCCAAACTCATCAGTATAAAATGATATTGTCTATATTTAATACTCTTTATTATATAGTACGAGATACCCAGTAGCAAAATAACCTCCACCCTAAATAGGGCACTAACATATGCTTGTTGCCACCCATTACCTAATATGCCCATTACAGAAAATAAACCATATATCAACGCAAGTAATGCAACGTATATTATGTAGCTTTTTTTAATCCTAATAATATAAATCAATAAACCTAATAGTATAATCGCAATAATAAAAACCGTCGCAATATAATGGTCTCTAAACAGATCAGACGGTTGAGATACTATGCTGGCCGGGGGTGCCCCAAAATACCAAAACTGATCTGACGGTACTTCTTTAATAGCAAATTTTATAGGCTCTAAAAAATGTTTACCGGATGTCATCATAAACAATAATATTAGCGAAAAAGATGCTGTAATAATTGTTATAGCTACGTCTTTCAAGCGACATATAAATGAATCGTCAGG
>CAYRFD010000044.1:0-6158 GCA_964423475.1 uncultured Candidatus Saccharibacteria bacterium | reverse complement strand
ATTGGCCTGCCTACGCCAGATATTATTCCGCTAGTAACAGTATTATCAAACTCGCCTAGTGCATAACCAATGGCAATTACAGATGTTCCAACACTAGTTTTGGCAGAATCTCCAAGTTTAGCTGGTTTTAGATTGTTTACGCCGTTAACCTTTAAAAATGCAATATCTACGGTGCCGCGCGGATCACGGGCAATTACATCTACGTTATCGTAAGTTTTACCATCGCTTGTAGTTATAGACACTTTTTTAACGTTTTCTGGTATTACGTGCTTATTTGTAACAATTATGCCATCGCTAGACAAAATTATGCCACTACCGGCGCCCTCTTGTATAGATTGAGTTTCTCCATAAAAATAAGAGTTATTCTGAACGGCCTGCTCTACAACAATAGATACAACGCTGGGGCTTACCTCTGTTACTAATTGGCTAATAAGCTCGGTTTGCTCTGAATCTACCCTTAGTGCTGCATTAGTATCTAAAGAGGTTGTTCTTGGCAAAATGGCCCTTGAGCCAACTAAACCACCAAAAAATCCCAACAATAAAGATGCTCCCAAAACTAACGCAATAAGACCACTAAGTTTATGCTTATTAGGTTTATTTTTTAACTTTGTATTAGCATCTAAATTTTGCGATGGTACTTTATTTTGTGGTTTTGCGTCTGGTGCGCCCATTCCCCCTCCTTATTTAAATATCAATAAATTATAAAGCTTTATCTTGCCAATCAGAAAAGGCTACTATAATAAATAATAGCACAGTAACCAGTATAATAAATTGCCTAATAATACTGCTTTTTAAACGATGGTTAACGTGCAGATAATACAAAAACGCAAGGCTATAGCCCACCAAAGATAGCACTAATGCTGTTTGCGGTATAGCCAAATAATATAAAACCCAATGCTCTAATACCCATGTTAAGCAAGCTGCAAACCAAGCCCATATTGCACTATACTGGCGCGTAAGTGGCTCGTCAAAGGCTCCAAAAAAGTGGCGTGCACAAACGTAAGTAATTATTGCCACGCCTACAACTGCAGCTACAATTGAATGATTATTTACCGCCTGATAAAACGCTACTAATGATAATGCTTGGGCTATTAGGGCTTGAGCCATAACTGCAACTTGTTGAGATTTTGGTTTAAGATAAATAATCCAACCAATATATGCAATAGTCCAAAATAGCTGCACAGCAAAAGTGTTTGTGCCAGCCATAAATATAACTACAGATAAGCCAATAAATATATCTACTGCGTTGGCTCGCAAATTTGGTATCCAATATCTTGGCTGAACGGCAAACATGCGCCATTTTGCTAGTAACACAAATATGGCCGCTATAATTACAAGGTCTATTCTTACTAATGCCAATATTAATAGGGGTAAGCCAATATTTAACCCATAATATGCTATATGAGATGCATTAGAGGCGGGTTTAATAAATTGTAGGTATTTCTTCATAATTAGGGGCTAACCGTTCTGGCCAATTACAACTATATAATCTGCAATGTAGGGAGTTGTATCTAGGCCATCTACTTTTTTTACTGCTTGCGTATTAAACCTTAGTTCTAAATAACGTTTAGTATACTTTTTTTGGCCATTATTATTATCTATAAGTTGGGTTACTGGTACGTCTGATATATTTGCATCAGCTACTTGTATAACGTTATATCCATAACTTTTTAGCTCTTCTGCGCGCTTTGTAGCTGCACCGGTTTTTCCTGATGCATTTAGAACTATAATGCTGGGGTTTTCTTTAATAATAAAGCCATCTTTTAACTTTAGGCGTACAAATTTTTGCACCTCAGAAAAATCATTTACTCCTGCAATTGGTACCACAACAGATTGCCCGCCAATATTAGTTGTTGTTACTACCGCCTCGCCCTCCATAGCTAAATCTACATGAGTAATAGACTCGTTTGGTACCTTTTTCATAATTTCGTACATACGCATTACATCGTCTGTAGAAAAATTAGTTGTTACTCTATTGCCAAAGGTCTGAAAAAGCTGAGATATTTTAAGCGGATTAACAAACGTACCCATGCTTAGTACCTTATCTTTAATACCTACTAATACTGCTTGCTGATGTTGGCCTCTGTCAAAATCGCCTCGCTCTGCCCCATAACGAGATCTTGCAAGCCCCAAAGCTGTACCACCATCTAAATTATTTGGGCCAGCTGCTAAGTTTAAAACTTTATTACCAATACGCATAGTTGGGTCAGAATATGGCTCGGCAAGGTTAACGGTTATACCACCAAGGGTGTTAACAGCTTCTTCAAAGGCGGTAAAATCTACCATAGCATAGTAATTTATATTAACACCTAGGTTTTCTTCTACCACACTTTCTGTGGCAGAAATTGCCTTTTGTTTGGCGGCGTTTTCATCTTTAGGGTTATTATAAATTGCCTGCTCATAAGCGCTGTTATATACAGCATTTATTTTCATTGGCCAAAGCCCACTGGGCTTTACCCATAAATCTCTTGGCACACTTAAAAGTACTACTCCATTGTTAATTGGATCTATGCTGGCTATCATAATTGTATCTGTTAGCTGGCCACCATCGTGGGCATCTCCGCCCTTACCCATTAACAAAACGTTTATTCGGCCATCGCCCTCGCCATTTAAGCTATTTGGGTCTATCTCTTTAGATAAAGCCAATGCTCCACCACCGCCACTTAATGCACGCTGAGCATCCCACCAGGCTTTGCCAAAAAATGCCCCTGCTACACCAATTACTAGTACTAAAAATATAATTATCATTTTTTTATATGGGCGTTTGTGCTTTTTGGTATTAAGTGCAGAATTTTTATTTTTTTTACGGCCAAACCTAAATAATCCTTTTTTAGATTTACCAGCAGCATTTTGGTCAGAAAGACTTTGGTTGTTAATTTCTTGCCGGTTAGAGGGCTGCAAAGAACCATCTTGGTTAACACCTACCACTGTTTGGCGCCTAAAACCATCTTTTTTAGAAAAATCATCTAGGGTATTAAGCTTAGGCGACCTTATAACTGTTGGTGCGGTTTTTTGCTCAATATTAGCAGACCGGCGTGGGCCAGTAACTAAAAACCCATCAACAGAATAGTTTTTTGATTTTTTAGGTGATTTATAATTATTCATAAAGATACGCCATACCATTATACCAAAAAGTTGTAATGTTTAGCACTTTATTTATAATTCAGTTACAATAAATAAATAATGCAACCACAAAATAATCAATATAAACCACCTCAATCTATAGATGGTATTCAGCCACCAACAAACTCTACGCAAATAACAGATACCAGACAGCCCGGTGGTAATTATCAGTTACCCCCACCAAAGCCAAAAGATCCTAAACGTAAAAAAGATGATGTTAAGAGCTTTTTTTATACAATTTTGTTGTTTGTTGTTGCAATATCGGCGGCATTTATTATGATTGTTTTTGTTTTTCAGAGCTATATTGTAGATGGGTCTAGTATGGAGCCCACTTTGCAAAACGGAAACCGTGTTTTTGTATTAAAATTGCCAAAAACAATAGCCAATTTACAAGGTAAAGAATTTACTCCTGCTAGGGGCGAAGTTATTATTTTTAAAAAACCTACAGCAGATGGTACTCAGCTAATTAAAAGAGTTATAGGTATACCCGGAGACAGAGTTACCCTGCAAAATGGAGAACTAAAAATATATAACGCCGAGCACCCAGAAGGCTACAACCCAGACCAGGGTACAGATTATGGAGACACTTTAGAGCCTATAGCTTTTGAAGGAAAAGATATTATAGATGTGGAAATAAAAGAGGGCCAACTATTTGTAATGGGAGACAACAGAACCTCTGGTGGATCTTTTGACTCTCATACCGGCCTTGGGCTGGTACCCGTAGAAAACATTGTTGGCAGACTTTGGGTTAGATATTACCCATTAAGCGAATTTAAGGTTTTTTCTAATACTTTGGTTAATCTTGTAACTGCTTTATAAGCCTTTTATATTCATCGTTAGAGCTATAACGTATTATTATTCTACCTTGTTTTGTGTTGCCAGAAATAGCAACCGGAACACCGTATTTTTTTGTTAATAATGGTACGGTTTTATTTGTTTTTTTAACTTGTTCGGCCGCTACCTTAGAAATTTTATTGCCCTTAAGTGACTGTGCACGTACCTCTGCTTGGCGTACAGATAGTTTATTTTTTAGCAATTCTTTATATAATATCTTTTGCTTTAATGGGTGCTTAGCTAAAGACAATAAGGCCCTTGCATGACCTTCTGTTATATCGCCGTCTTGTAAAGATTTTTGCATATCTGCAGGCAGTTGCAATAAACGCATTGTGTTAACAATAGTTGTATAGGCTTTACCCAAACGTTTTGCAATATCTTCATAACTTTGTTGGTAGTCTATATGTAGGCGCTGAATAGATTTTGCAAGTTCTAGTGCATTTAAATCTGCGCGTTGAACGTTTTCTAGTATAGAAAACTCTAGGCTCTGCAGTTCTGTAACGTCTTTTACAATTACCGGTACAGTTTTTAAATTTACTTGTTCGGCCGCTCTCCAACGGCGCTCACCAGCAATGATTGTATACATATTTTGTTCATCTTGAGACACTATAATTGGTTGCAGTATACCCTGTTCTTTTATACTTTGTGCAAGCTGAGCAAGTTCTTTTGCATCAAAATTTTCCCTGGGCTGCGCCTGGTTTGCCTTGATGTTTTTTATAGCTATATGCTGTATTTTGTCGTGCTTTGCGGTACTAACAATATCTATGCTAGACCCAACCGGCACCAAAGAATCAAAACCTTTTCCTAAACCTTTTGTTTTAGACACGTTGCAATACCTCCTTTGTTAACGCCTTATAGCTACGCGCTCCTTTAGACCATTTATCATATAATGCAATTGGCTCCCCATGGCTGGGTGCTTCTGCCAACCTAACGTTGCGCGGAATAACTGTTTTGCATACTAAATTGCCAAACACCCTTTCTACCTCTACTTTTACCTGAGTGCTTAAAGATGTTCGGCTATCGTACATTGTTAAAACTACGCCCAATATACTTAAATCTGGGTTTAAGCGCTCTTGTACTTTTTGGATTGTTTGCACTAGTTGGCCAACTCCCTCCATGGCGTAATATTCTGTTTGAACGGGTATTAAAACATGCGTTGCGGCGGTTAAGGCATTAATGCTTAATAGCCCAAGCGATGGTGGGCAGTCTATAAAACAAACATCATAATTGTTTGCTACATCGGCCATGGCATTTGCTAAAACATATTCTCTTTTAGGAACTTCTACAAGTTCTACTTCTGCACCAGAAAGATTGTTATTGGCTGGTATAATTGTTAAGTTATTTACATTTGTTGCATGTCGCACATTATTGAGTAAATCATTACCAACCATCACCTCATACATACCACTTGTTAGCTCAAATTTATTTATACCAAAACCACTAGTAGCATTACCCTGTGGGTCTAAGTCTATTACCAATACGTTTTTGCCCATTTTGGCAGCATAAGTTGCAAGGTTAATAGTGGTGGTTGTTTTACCCACCCCACCCTTTTGGTTTACAACTGCAATAATAGCACTCATTTTTGTATGCCCTTTTATATGTATAGCATAGCACTTATAGTGCTTGAGGTAAACCACCATAATACCGTTATTAATCTGATATTTATATACTATTAATTATTATTAAATAACATTTTATATATTATTTTGCCACCAACCCTACTCCTTCTTTTCTATGGCCAAAGAAGCAAAGTCCCTAAGGTACACTATCCTTTATACACAATTTATTTATATTTGTTTTTTTATACTTACTTTTGCCGCAAAAGTAACAAAACTCTTTAGCGCTTATTACCATAGTTCTTATCTATTAGTAATAATTACATATTAAAAAAGAACTCACTGTTACTTTTAATACTTTAAGAACAGTAACAGCTTAAACAGCTTTTTTATTAATATATGATAATTATTACAATATCTAAACTAACAAGGTAATAAGATGCTAGGTAAGCACAACAGCTGGTTAAGTAATTGTTATCCTAACGTGTATTATGCGATTTGGTTCTAGGCATCTTTTTAGATATGGGTTGGTATGGCTTTAGGGCAATGGTTAGGCAAAAAGCTAAAGCCCAAAATGGTTCTTTATATGATTAATGGCATTTTGGGCCGAACGAACTGGCTTTAGCCAGAGAGGAGTTCTTTTTG
>CAYRFD010000043.1:0-6455 GCA_964423475.1 uncultured Candidatus Saccharibacteria bacterium | reverse complement strand
GTTATTTAAGATGTAAATTACAGTGATGTAAATGGTTACTTTTTTCTAAGACATATTAGTAGATACGTTAAAGAAAAAACGAGCATTTATAGCCTGTAAGGACATCTTAAGAACAGTGTATTTGTTTTGTGGTGGCTATACACCAGTTTTTATTAATGTTAGTTGTTATAATCTGTTGCCAAATGCCAAAGTAAACAATACTTGCATTTATATACAACTAAGCTATTGCCGTACCTATGTTTAGCCAAAGCCTTTGCGCCCAGAGCATCTTTTTTACTATTAAAGGCAATCTTATCTTCACAAGGCAAGACGTTGTCGTCATCCATTTTACTGAACGCTTATAACCTGAATATCAAACACTAAAACAGAATTTGCCGGTATACCGTTTTGAGCCTCTGCTCCGTAACCTAGGGTTGGTGGAATTATTACTCTGCGCACGCTACCTACTTTTGTTCCCATAACACCCTGTGCAAAACCGGCAATAACTTGGCCGGCGGCGGGGCTAAATATAAAAGGTTGCAGCTTGCCATCATTACCGGCACGAGATTGGTCAAACAAGGCACCACTAGTTAAATAACCTTTATATAACACCGCCACTTGTGAATCTGCCGTAACTTCTGCGCCTGTTCCCGCTTGCAAGTCTTGATACATTACACTTTGGCTATCTTTATATTGCTCAAAAGCCCCAAAAGTTTCTGGCCCAGGTATATTTTGGCTAGAATTAGAGCTACTGCTACTAGAATTACTTTGTTTTTGCCCAGAACCCAAACTAGCACTAATATTACTGGGCTCTTTTACGCTAATTGCGTTAGGGTCAGATGGCGTCTTATTACTATTTAAACTAATAGATTCTGTATTAGTAGGGTTTAATGGCTGAACTGTATTATTTCCACTAACAGTATTTTGCTGAACAACAGTTTCTTTATGTATAAAAGTACGCCAAACAAAAAAACTAGCTACCATTAATAGTAAAATAGCAATTATTACTATAGTAATTAGTGTCAAATTGTTTTTTAACTTAACTTTCATATTTATTATTCGTACCGTAGGGCCTCTATTGGGTCTAGCCGGCTAGCTTTTAGGGCTGGTAAAATACCAGCAAGCAGAGTTATTAAGGCAATCACGCTAACAATTATTAACGCTAAACTTGGCGTAATTGCAAGTAGTTGCAAGCCTTCTATTCCCTTTAAAAAGGTATTGTTTGCTATAGAGTTTATTGCATATTGGGCAATAAAGGCACCCGCTAAACCAAATACACTGCCCCAAAAACCAAGTAAAGCAGCTTCTACACTAAATAGTGCAAAAATTGTTTTAGGTTTTGCGCCCAAGGCTCTATACAAACCAATCTCACGCGTGCGTTCTAATACTGCCATAAATAGCGTATTAACTACCCCAACTATAGATGCCAATATTGCAATTGCGCTAAAAGCACCCAAAGCTAGCTGAACACCTGTTACGATATTGTTTAAAGTGCTATTAACGTCTGCAACGCTTCTGGCGTTAAAGTTATTATCTGCAAAAGATTGTTTAAAAACCGTATCAGAAATTGATTCATCCTTGGTTACAAAAACTGCTATAAATCTTGGCTTGCCAAACGGTGCTTGTGCTGTCCCAATGCTTTCAGCATCGGTTTGGCTAATTTTTATAGGTTGATCAATTAGGGTTGGCTCAAAAACACCCTTAACGGTAAACTCTTCACTTACTTGTTGACCACTTGCCGTAGTATAAAACATGGTAATATTTTTGCCCACTGCTTTATCAGATGTTTCAACACCCAAAATTGGCACAAACTTACGAGACAATAATATTTGCTTACTATCGTTATCTTGCAAATCGTTACCCGCCACAATATTTAAATTAAGTTCAGAAAAAGCAACTTCTGCAGGAGCATTATACTTTACCCCACTAGCGCCCACGGCATAATCAAACGTAACAGAATACGGCAGCTTAACACTACTAACACCGTTAACCTCACTAATGGTTTGTATATCTTGGGGCGATAAAAATAATTGATCAAAATCACTTATACCAGATTTTTCTCCATCAAATTCTTGTAACTCTCCATTGCCAAAACCCACAGGTATATTACTTGCGTCGTCTTTAATTATTCTATATAAATTTACATCCTCAAAGCTACCAAGTTGCGATGATATATAATTTTTTACACCCTGGCCCAAACCTAAGCTTAGCGCTAATGTAAATGTACCAATTGCAATGGCAAGTAAGGTTAAAAATGTTCTTAGCTTAGATCTGCGCAAATTAGCATTTGCAGTAGAGGTAATATCTAAAACACGCATTATTTTACCGCCTTTTGCAAATTATCACTCTCTATTACGCCATCTTTTAGGCGTATAACTCGTTGGCAGCGTTTAGCCAAATCTTCATCGTGCGTAACAATAATTATTGTTGTACCTAGCGTTTTATTTAGCTCAAACAATAAATCTTCTACTATAGCGCCATTTTCGCTATCTAAGTTTCCGGTGGGTTCATCTGCAATTAAAATAGATGGGCTACTAACTATAGCCCTTGCAATAGCTACACGCTGTTTTTGACCACCAGACAAATCATTAGCTTTACTTTTTGCCTTATCTTGCAAACCAACTTGTTTAACCGCCAAATGAGCTTTTTTAAGACGGGCTCTTTTTGCCATCCCCTGTATTTTAAGGGCTAATGCTACGTTTTCTAAAACAGATACACTAGGCTGCAAAAAAAACTGCTGAAAAACAATACCAACATTTTGACCACGCCAAGTATCGGTATCAAAACTTGTAAAAATACTTTTTTCGTTAAATAAAACATCACCTTTTGTGGGGTGATCAAGCCCTATCATAATATGTAGCAAAGTACTTTTGCCAGAACCACTTTTGCCCACAATGGCGTTAGTTGTGCCTTCTTTAAAAACTAAATTTATATTTTTTAAAGCCGTAAATCTGTTTTCGGCTTTACCATATTTTTTTGTTACATTGTTTAGCTTAAGCATATGTAACTAGTATATAGTTAATGCATCTTATCAACAACCTATTTTATATTATAAAATTGACAAAACAAAAATTATTTTATAAAATATATATAAGTTAAACAAAGAAACCTTATATGGAATTACCAAAACTCGAGAAATTACCGCCAGTAACGGAAATGTTAAATCTAATAGCCCATATATTCGACAGAATAAAGCTTAAACGCCGTAAAGAAAGAATTAATAATTCTATACTCGATATAAAACAAAGTATTTTAGAATTGCAAGACGAAAACCCACTCACAGAACTTGCTGATATACTTGATATTGATACAAAAACAACAGAGGCTAAAAAATCACATGATGCAGCAAGAATTGTTCAAGATCTCGATAACCTAGCAGAAGATGACGTAACATATGTTGATCATACTGTGCTAGCCTTAAATCACGCCGCAGCGGTTATGAGCGATGAGCGATTACCTATATTATTTGCAAAAATATTAAATAAATCCGCCCAAAAAGAACTAGAAAA
This sequence comes from uncultured Candidatus Saccharibacteria bacterium, assembly GCA_964423475.1. GTDB lineage: Bacteria > Patescibacteriota > Saccharimonadia > Saccharimonadales > CAIOMD01 > JAUPVN01. Next base: position 2,967 of record CAYRFD010000043.1, on the reverse strand, counting down.
AGGTAATTTAGATATATCGGCAGGATTGCTCGCAGAAGCGGAACGTATTTTAAAAGATCGTATATCAAGTCAAGGCACAACAAAGGGATTATCAGATTCTATACGGTATAGTATTCCTAACTTAATAAAAGAAGGTCAAATACCAGTATCTAAATTTATCTCATCTTACGCTGCAGAAATCGCAAAAAAAGAAGTCCACGGGAAAGAGCCAAGTCCAGGCGCACCAGGAGCCTCGGGTGTATAGTTTAAATTAAAATAATATATATAACACAATAGTAAAAATAATGAATGCCTTTCATCGCTAAAGCTATGAAAGGCATTCTTCTTATCTGTAATAAAAAATCTTAAACAGCAAACCAAGATAATAATATGATGGCATGCCATTCAAAGCTATAGCAAAGAATGGTGGAGCTGGCGGGTACAGGCTATTGTTATTACCGCTCGACAACGTGTTGCTTTGCACCACGCTCACGGGACAAGCAAAGAAAATTCAAACTGCCATCTGGCAGTTTTCACCCTCTCGGGCGGTAGCCCCCAAACCCCAACCACGAAAAAACCCCACTCTTTGGTGGGGTGTTTTCGTGGTGGAGCTGGCGGGTACCGCCCCCGCGTCCAATGGTTAACGTTGCAAATGCACTACAAGCTTGTTTTGTTTAAAATCTTATAGCTGTGCTGGCTAAACAAACAAAATAGCACTACTAGCAACAAGAAAGTCTTAAATTTTTAGCTCTTATAGCACTAAAAACAGCAACCAAATAAATTTGAGATCAAATAGCAATATTTGGTGTCTAGCTAAAAGACCGCAACCTATTAACTAGGCTGCTAGTGCAAAATCACTGCGTAAAGCACCGCGTAAAGCGATAGCTCTATCAATCATATTGCTAAAAGATGTTTTTGCATCTGTTGTTTTACCCTATAACGGTGAGTAACCGGCTTGCGCAATTTGCTTGTTAAGGTCCACTGTCGAGCTTAAAATTCAGCCCCATAATTTTGGTACTTATTTGTACCGAAATTATATTATAGCATAAAATAATAAATTGTTACGTTTATTAGATATTAATTTACATTCTGCTCATTCTCCAATTTACAAACTTTCCAATTAAGCGTTTTATAAAACCAAACTCTGCTTCATACACATCAACTTCAGAAGATAGCCTTTCGTGTTCAGATGAAATAAGCTGTGCATCGGCAAAATTTTGACGCGCCTCTCTTAAAAACCCTTCTGTACTTTGATAGTCTTGAGATATTTGTTTTTTTATTGATTCATCAGATTCAAGTTTATACTTTTGCCCCAGAAACAATAAAGCTGCTTCGCAGTTTTCAATTCTTAATTTCCAATCTACGCTAGTAAGATCTATACCATATGCAAATTTATGTACTTCTTCACTTAGTGTCTTTTGCCCATCTCTACGAAATATCATAACAATACTATAACACTAAATTAACAAATATGCAATATTTACGTATTTGGGCACTTAAATCTAGCTACTATGGCTTATTCGGAATAATTTAGTTTGCCGGCAAACCTGTCGTCTCGGCCGGGTTTAAAGAATATCCAAAAGGCAATACCAGCACAAGCAATTACGCTACTACCAACTATTAGCGGTAAATTAATGCCGATTGTGGCAATATAGCCAGACATAGCAGCAGGTATACTCTGGGCAAGTGCCATAACACTAGAATTTATACCCATGGCCTCTCCCTGCATGTTTTTGGGTGTTATACGGCTAATTAAGCTACTATTAAACGCCATTGTTAGCCCGTTGCCCAAAGACATTAGTGGGGGCACTAAAAACAACCATTTATATTCACCCGCCGGTATAAATACATAGCCCAGCAGTGCTATGGCAGATATAAACATACTTACGCGTAAAACTTGATAATCTTTAAATCTTTTAGAAACAACTCCAACTAGTGCGCCTTGAACAACTGCAATCCACAAACCAACATACGCAAAATAATCGCCGGTGCTACTTGTGCTAAAGCTAAACTTTTGTACTAAAACTACGCCAAAAAAGGTGGTAAAAAAGGTAAAACCAGCTGTAAACAAAAAACTACTTGGCATAACACTGCGCAAACCAGGGCGAGTTAGAGCGCTGGCAATATTATGAAAGGGCTTAGCAATATCTACACGTTTTGTACTTTTTATTTTTAATGTTTCTGGCAAAAATAAGGTTATAAGCAACATGTTAAATAAGCTGAGGCCCATGGCAAACCAAAATGGTGTGGCGGCACTAAACCAACTAACTACACCTGGGTCTGCAAGTTTACCACCAATATATGGTCCTAAAATAAAACCCAAACCAAAGGCCATACCAATTAAACCAAAGTTTTTTGCCCTATTTTTATCTGTGCTAATATCTGCAATAGCAGCTTGCGCAACAGAAATATTACCCCCGGTAACACCGTCTAATATGCGCGATGCAAAAAGTAATGGAATATTTTTTGTAGCAATACCAATAGCAAATAATGCATAACCTATTGCTGTACCTAAAATAGATATTGTAAGCACTTTTTTACGACCAAACTTGTCTGACAATTGCCCCAAGATAGGTGCAGCCAAAAATTGTGCAATAGGGTAGGCTGCACTTAACCAGCCTAACAATATTAAGCCGTCTTTAAACGTCCAGCCTGCTGGCAAAATATTGTCTGGTGACCCAGGCGTAATTAATTGCGGAAAAATTGGTATTAAAATACCAACGCCAACAAGGTCTACAAATACGGTCATAAAAATTGCTAAAAGGGGCTTTTTACCAAAATGTTTTTGCAAATTTTTCATAATTAATGCTACCTATTTACTTTACAATGTATAGTTAGTATTCACTATAACACTATATTAACACTAAAAATTTATAAATTAACTAATTACTTATAAATTTATAGATTTATAGCGTAAAAAGATCAATCCCAAATAATCTCTCACCTAAAATCAGTAACAGTATGAGTATAGCCCCCAATTTGGGCCCC
>CAYRFD010000042.1:0-6943 GCA_964423475.1 uncultured Candidatus Saccharibacteria bacterium | reverse complement strand
AGGCATATCAAAACTCCTAATTAATATGTCTATATAATACCACACTAATTAATATTAAGCAAGACATTAATGTAATATAAATTGATTAGTATAAAGGGATATCAGTGCCTGGGTTGTCTTGTTCTTGGTTTTCTTCTGCTTGTTCTATGGCCCTAAGCTCTTCTGGGTTTGTTGTAATTAATCTTTGTTCTGTTTGGCTGGCAATTATTTGAATATGCACATGGTTTTGTCCGGCAAAAAACAAACCCTGCCCAACGGGAAACGTGCTTAAGCGTTTAGCCTCTTCTGATGTTAGCCTAAAAACACCCGCCAACATGTCTATGGCACTAGCCGATTGCTTTAAAAGTATTTGCATAGATGCGTTTGCTACAATTGCCCTGCCTACGCGTGAGCTTATAAAATCTTCTACATCTTGGCTTATTGTAGTAATGCCAAGATCATATTTACGGGCGCGTTTGGCTAGGCTAAACATAAAGTTGGCGCTGTCTTCGTATTTCATGAGTTGCCAAGCCTCGTCTACTATTAATAAACGCCGTTTGCGATCGGCCTTAGTTTTGTTCCATATATAATTAAGCACAATATACATGGCCACGGGCCTAAGCTCGTCTTCTAAATCTCTTATGTTAAAAACAACCATTTGATTATTTACATCTACATTACTTTGTTGGCTAAATATACCCGCAAATGTACCAGATGTGTATTTTCTTAGCCTTTGGGCTAGTTGCGGGCCCGTGCCACCACTATGTAAAAGTTCGTCGTATAAATCGCTAATGGTTGGGGGCAGGGTATTATGGGTAAGTGGGTCTAGCGTAATGCCCGCTTTGGCGTAGGTATTTAATAGTGCGGCATCTAGATCGGCCTCTTCTTCTGGGGACAGTGCTGGGGCGGCAATTCCTCCGCTCACTGCGCTGGCGGCCATTTGCGCCTGAGCACCACCCATCATTAAGCGCAATAGGCCGTGTAGCATAATAAGGTTGCTGCGCAGGGCGTTGTCGCCATCTTCTTCGTCTATTACTCCGGGTAAATCAAATGGGTTAAGCCTTGTTGGTGAATTTAGGCTTAATTTAATATATGTTCCGCCTACGGCCTCGCACAAGCGCTGGTATTCGTTATCTGGGTCTATAATAAACACCTCTGTTCCAAACATCATACTACGCAAGGCTTCTAGCTTTACTGTAAAGCTTTTACCGGCACCAGATTTAGCAAACACTACGGCGTTTCCGTTTTCTAGGCTAAAACGGTCAAAAATAACCAAACCGCTGTTGTGCATATTTATACCATATAAAATGCCGTGGTCATCTGTTAAATCTGCGCTAGTAAACGGAAAACAGGTGCTTAAGGCCCCAGTGTTTAAGTTGTGTCTTATTTGTAGTTGGTCTACAAACTGTGGAATAGTGCTGTTTAGGCCCTGCTCTTGCTGGGCGGTTGCGGGTTTGCTAAAAATAAGTTGCTGGCCAAGCATAGATTCTATCTTATGGCTTACAAAGTCTAGATCATCCATAGAATCACCATAAGTTGTAAAATACATACCAAATCTAAAAAAACGTTCTTCTCCTACCTGTAATTTATCTCTTAGCTCCTCTGCATCTTGGATAGCGGCTTGTTTGGCTGGGTCTCTTACTTTGCCTTTTTCTGAATCTATCTCTAAACCAGCCTCTAGCTGGGATACTTTTTTACGCAAATTATTTAGAACCACTTTGCTATCTAGTGGGTAAACGTATAAAGATAAATCAACAATTTCGTCTATGTTTATAAATTGGCTAAGCCACCCAGTATAGATTTGCCTAGGGTAGGCATAAACAAAATATGTGCGCGCATATCTTGTGCCTATCTGAAAAAACTTACTATTAAACTCTATACTGCTGGGGGCAATAAAATCACGTAATGCTGTTATGCCCTTTTGAAAGGCTTGGTCAACCTCTTGTAGCTCTTGTTGCCTTTGTTCTTCTGCAACTTCTGCCGGGTTTGTAGGTGGCTTTTTTTTGCGCAGTAGGCCCATTATTTTTGTAACTCCTGTTCTAGGTGTTGTTGAACAGCCTCGCCCTTACCTTTTTGAACAAAAGGCGCAGAAACCTCAGAAAAGTTTTTTAGCCTTTGTCTTGTGGCCGTATCTGGGTTATAAGAATCATAGTAAAGCTCAATAAGCTCCTCTGTATTTAGTGGGATGCTTTGTACACCACATTCTTGTAATCCATCCATTACAGTAGACGCTCTTTTGGTAAGTTCTGTCTTTGCTTCTTCTAGGGTTTTTTCGTTAATGGTAATTTGACTATCTTTTTGCCCAAAAATAGTTGTAAAAATAGATTTGCTAGATTTTTTTACAGCCATAGATTCTAGGCTGTTATAGTAGGGTACAATAACATAAAATTTTTTATCCATAACATTGGTTTGGTCTGTAATGGCACCTATAAAATCTATATAATCACCCATCATTACGGCTAATAATAGGTTATCGTGTTCTGTGCGAATTTTTGCTAGCTTTTCAATATACGGCCCCATATCAATGATGCTTGAATGCACGTATACTTGAATATCAAAATATAAAGAGTTTAAAAAACTTTGGTAGGCATACTCTACGCTATCTCGTTCTTGTGGGCTCATAAGATCAAAATTAATGCTTTGCGCCATTAACACGGTTCTAAAAGATCCGTCGTGCATAATAACTATGCCATCTCTAATTTCGGCAATTTGTAGCGTATTTTGAGAGCTACTTTGGTTGGCCTTGGGTTGCGGTTTAGAACTTTTTTTGGCCGGTTGAGCTGGTGTTTGTTGATTCTGTGGTGGCATATTATTTATCTAATGAAGTTGTACTATAACTTCATCTTCTTGGTTCTTTTTGGGTAGTGGTTCCTTAATGGTTGATGCCGGCTTTTCTTTATTAGCATTAGCATCTTTAACTATTGTATCATTATTTATTGACACAGCTTGGGTATCTTGAACAACTGTTTTAGCCGGTTTATCTATTACTATTGGCTGTTGTGGGCTGATATTGTTGTTTTGAACTTGTGGCACCAGGGGTGTTGCGCCTGGGGGCAAGATGGTTTTATGGTTGTAATTTGGTGGTGGTGCTTTGTCTTGTTGATGCTTTTGGTCTAAAATCTTTTTGTATATTGCATCTTCTTCTAAAGATGGTTGCGCTACATTTTGGCCGTTAACTTCTGGGTAGTTTGTAGCCTGAACATTTTGTTGTGGTTGTTGTGCACTTTGGTATGTATTTGTGGGTTGGCCAGGGATAGTTACTGGCGTGCTAGGTTCTGTTGGCGCTTCTTGAGCTGCTTTGCTATTGGCCTGGCTTTTGGCTTGTTCCATTATTTGTTTAATATGCTCACGATGTTCTGTATCTGATTGGTTTAACATAACGTCAAATTCGCGAGCCTCGTTAGTGCTGGGGGCAAATATGTCGGCGCCAATGGGTTCTTCTGGAACCTGTTGTATGGTTGGTGTGCCAATGAGTCTGTCGTCTTGGGGTGTTTGGCCATAGGCACTTGGTGATGCATTTAAATTAATATTTTTTACTGCCCAGCCGCGCGAGTCTAGTGTGCTTGATAGGGCAGATAGGCGGCTTTTAACTTGTTTTTGGCTTAGGCCGTCTGTGTATATTTTTTGCTCTTTTTTGGGTACGGTTATGTGCACCACCTCTTTAAGATCGCTTTGATCCCATAGCCTTAGCTTTGGCTTTGTTAAAAAATGTATTTGGGCGGCTAGCCAAACCTCTGTTGGTTGATTTTTGCCCAACGGTGCAGCCAGGGCTCCAAATATTATCATAAAAGGTAAAAACGGTATGGCCGTAAAAATACTACCGGTAATGGTTACTACCCTAAAGGCCCCAAACCCAAATCCCACTACTATTATTGCAAAAATAAGTTGTTTTAGGGTAAGTGGCCCTAAAATTTTATCTTCTGCCTCTACGTCTTGTATAACTTTATATGTAGCCATAAGAATTTATTATGACCCTTCTTTTCCTGTCAAAGGATGTCCGTTATTCGTTAAAGCTTCTCTGGTACGTGGGTCTGCAGAGTTCCAAGCGCTCATGCTTTTCGCAATATCACTCATTGCAACAGCAAGTTCATCAGCATCATTGTCTCTAAGTCGCGTACCGCTAATTGGTGCACCACTACCATCGACCATCCCCTTTGCTATTCGCTTCATTGCACTACCGTTAAGTGCCAGTACATCTGCTTTTCGCATACCTTGTATATTCTTTTGCCATTTAGGTAGATTAATCGATCCGTCACTATTCCACCCATCTTCATGCATGTCTCTGTGGTTAGCTTTTATGAATGCATTATAACTTTCATCTGCTCTTTGTTTACTAATTATGTGTTGTCGAGCTTTCGTACTGGAATTAAAAAGTTCGCCCAGATCGCTATTCATATTGCGTTTTTGCATTTGAGCTAATGCAGCGTGTGCTAGATCCTGGTTGCTCCCGCTTGCTATTTTCTTTAGTTCTTCTAAAACCTGAGTTTCATCTAAGCCCCTAAGTTTAACATCTATTAAAGTTTCTATTTCTTGTTTTTCTTCCTGGATTGCTTTATCATTTTTAGCCACGGCCGCCGCCCGTAAAGACCTACCGCCAAAACTCTCCGGCAGAACTGCTCCTTGTGCAGTATAGCTTGCACCACGATAGAATTTTTGAGATCTTCTTTTGTATTCATCTCTTATATCTCTTTCCATGTCTTGGGTGAGAGGGCCTAAACCCTGCCGGCTTCGCTTTCTATTCGTGTTCCATATTTGTGCTCTGGCAAGTCTGCCATTGCCGCCGTTGGCAGCTTTTTTAGCCAGCCCCTTGTTGGCGGCTTTTGCAGCGAGGTCGCTGGAGCTTTTAGCGTAGCCTCTGCCCTTGGCACTTAAACCATCGCTAATTTTTGCAAAGGCACCGCCGGCTGTTTTAAACATAGATGATATAAAGAAGTAGGGTGCAAAAAAGGCAATCAAGGTCATTAGCAATAAAACGCCACCCGTTAACCCTCCTCGGGCATTGCTTTCAAGTGCGGCGACAGCGACAGTGGCGTCAGATGTATTTTCTATGTCCCCGGTTCGTGATATTAAATACGCCCCTACTCTCCCTAGTGATATTATTCCTATAATCAAAGGGTACATGAATAATAGTTTACTCAACATACCCCACCAGCTTTTAAACCATTTTTCTGTTCCTGGTAAAATCCAAGCTACAATTGCTAGTGGTGCTATCATTACTAACCCCAAAATTAGTACTTTTCTTATAACTAAAACTATAAATGCCGATGCTGCCGCAAAAAGGGGTATCATAAACCCTAATATTAAAATCGCTACACCACCAGAGGCCATATATGCAACTAGAAACCCAACAAGTACACCTGACGTAGCCAAGAGGGCTGCGGTATCTGTGGGTTTAGTGCCGGCTTGAGCGCCACTTAGAATATACTCTAACGCATCGCCACTTTTTGTTTTTGTTAGTAGCATGCCGTTGTCGAACGGGCCCATCATTAGGCTTGCTACGCCATCGCCCAAAGCATTTACAAAAGTTATAGCCAGACCCGCCAAGTAGTATGATAAAAATATTAATATAGCGGCAATTAATATTTTTGGTATTATTTTACGCATAGTATAAGCACTTATAATATCTAAATTAAACACTTGCGCTGCAATAGCAACCAAGCTAACTAAAATTAATAAAGAAGTAGCAAGAGATCTAAATATGGCCCATTGATTATATACCTCGCTGCCGTAAGCTAGTTCTGGTACTCTTAGTAAATTATAAAGGCCGTCTTCTAGATGTTCTACCATGTTGTCTGCTATATCCCCAGCTTCGCAAATTAGCCAACCAAATACACCCGCCACATCGGTGCAGCTAGTGCCGGCGTTGGCGCCAGTACACTCGGGTTTTTCTTTATTTTCTGCGGCGTTACAGTCTATATTTGTTGCGCTTGGCTCTAGCTTTGCCTTGTCTTCTGCAGTGGGCTCTGCCTTATAGGTACCCCCAATAACTGCACCACCACCTGGACAGTTGTAGTTTGCGGTGGAACCACTCGGCAATGCAGCAAACCCAGTGCATCCTATTGGTTCATTACCCCAATTAATATTTTCTGCTTGTTTTTTTGTGGCTTCATCGGCCGTGGTAACATCCCAGTCAGTTGTGCCTATCTCTATAATTGTTTCTTTTCTGGGTTCATCTCCGCAGGCTTCTTCGGCCAAAGTATATCCATAATTATCAGTCGAATAACCGCTACCAGTCCTGTGTACGTCAACATTTGATATTACTATTTGTGCTCCGCAAGTATTAAAGTTTGGGTTATTGTAATAGTCAAGCTTTTGCAGAAACCTACCACGTGTATCATCTTGTTTAAAAGAAAAAATCGCCGTATTGTTTGCGCCGTCTGTTGCAATGATGAGATCTGGAGTTTCGTCTTCATAATGTAGTTTACTAAATTTCCAATTCGAACCCACGTTTACATAGTGGCTATAAATGGTATTTCTTGGGCTATCTGCGGAGGGTTCTGCCAAGACTATATTGTTAGTCTGCAAAACATTAATAACGGGTATTACTAATATACTAATTAATATAGTTACAAAAAGCATAGTTACATATCTTTTTGTGTTTTTTATATATTTATTTTTTTGATTATTGTTCATAATATATTATGTAAAGTCTATATTTATTATAAATTATAACATAGTTCTTATGTATACAATACTATTATAAATATGATATCTTAATATTGTAGATAAGATTAATAACATACATCATGATACAAAAAATATTTAACATGAGATCTAAAAACATCACTCATTTATGCGTATTTATAGTATTTATGTTTATACTAATTGTTTATGTAAGCCCAGCTTTAGCCGTAGGGTTGACGCCCCCTCCTGCTACAACAGAGCCCTACATGGGCGATGACATAAATAATAACCCAATTATTTTGTGGGTAAATTTTTTTATTAATTGGGCTTCTGTAATAAT
>CAYRFD010000041.1:4836-6967 GCA_964423475.1 uncultured Candidatus Saccharibacteria bacterium | reverse complement strand
CAAGAGCACTTGGTATAAACAATTTTTGTAAAATACCAGAGCCACGTTTAATAAAACGTGCAATCATTAAAATTATAAGTAATACAATTATACTTTCAAAAAATATAGGCATTAGCATTATTATAACAGTTATTATATCTGTGAAAAATTAAGCAATAATGCCTAAAAATATAGTTTTTATTATATATGTTATAATTTTATTAAATTATAGGAGAAATTTGTGTCTAAAATATATAAGCTAGATTTACTTATTGCTATTTATATTTTTTGTATTGTAGCGGCAGAAATGATGGGCACAAAAACCTTTCCACTAACTAATTTTAGCTGGATGCATTTAAATGCTAGTGTAGCAATATTATTCATTCCTTTAATATATTCTATTAACGATATTATTATAGAGGTTTACGGCAAAGAGCGAGCTCGTAGTGTAATAAGATCGGGGTTGGTTGTAATTGTATTAATAATAATATTTTCTGCAATAGCCACTACACTGCCGCCCTCTACAAGATTTGCTGGCACAGAGCCGGCCTATGACACAATTTTTCATGCGTCTTTGCGAATATCTGCCGCCAGCCTAACGGCTTTTATTGTTGCTCAAATAGCCGATATTTATATATTTAGCAGATTAAAAGAAAAAATGAAAAATCATGCGCTGTGGTTTCGCAACAACGTATCAAACATTGTTGCCCTGTTTTTAGATACAATTATATTTATGGTGCTAGCATTTTATAACTTTGATAAACCATTTAGCGATAACTGGGCCTTTATAATGAGCCTTGTTATACCTTATTGGTTAATTAAGTGCGCCATGTCTGTGCTTGATACACCCTTTGTTTATGCCGGAGTTTGGTGGCTTAAAAAAGATAAGACCGCAAAAGCCGCCAAATAAACATAAGTGTACTGCGCCATAGTAGTATAATAGCTATATGAACAAGGTGCTAAATTTAATAAAAAAATATATTAGGCACTTTATGAATAAGATTGCTGGTTTAGTAAACAAAATTAGTGGTGGCAAAATTACCCCAAATGGCATAACTTGGTTTGGCTTTTTTATGCATATACCAATTGCCTACTTTATTGCCACCGGTAATTTAATAATAGCTGGCGTGGGTTTAATAATATTTGGCTTATTTGATACTTTAGACGGAGAACTGGCCCGCCTGCAAAAAAGCGTATCAAATGTTGGTGGTTTTTTAGATGCCTCTACAGATAGGCTAAAAGAAGTGCTTTTATACAGCGGTGTGGCGTACTATTTAGCCACTACAGACAATCCTAAGTATGCTGCAATAGCTGTATTGGCCTGTGGGGCCTCATTATCTGTTAGCTATGTAAAAGCCAAAGGAGAAGCTATTGTAGCAAGTTCTACTAAAAAGACCCCTTACACAAAGCTTAATAGAATGTTTAGCAATGGATTCTTTACGTTTGAAATCCGCATGGCAGTATTGGCACTAGGTTTATTAAGTGGCAAAGTGGTATGGGCTATTTCAATAATTGCAGTGTTTTCTATTATTACGGTTTTTCAAAGAATTTATAACATAGCAAAAGTAATTAAATGAGCTATAAAATAGATTTACATACACATTCTATTGCATCGCCAGATGGCGGGCTAAACTTAGCCAACTATAAACAAATGCTAAATAGTGGTGGGCTAGATTTTATTGCAATTACAGACCATAACACTACAGATTTTGCGCTAAAGGCCCGCAAACTTTTAGGTGAACAAATAATTATAGGCCAAGAAATTTCTACCTTACAAGGCGAGGTTATAGGGTTATTTTTAAGCTCTACCATTAAGCCTGGGCAAACTTTACAAAAAACTATTAAAGATATTACCCAGCAAAATGGTCTAGTTTACATTCCCCACCCTTTTGAACAAATAAGGAGTGGTGTTAGCCAAAAAGACCTTAGCACAATTGTACCAATGATAGATATTATAGAAACATATAACGGGCGTGCCTACTTTAACAATAAAACTAAACAAGCTATTGTTTTTGCACAAACAAACAATTTGGTAACAGCCGCTAGTAGTGATGCCCACGGCAAACAGGGTTGGGGTAAAACCTACACAATAATTAATAGAAAACCAACCAAAAATAACTTAACACAATGCCTGCAAAAGGCAAATTACAGT
>CAYRFD010000041.1:2880-4826 GCA_964423475.1 uncultured Candidatus Saccharibacteria bacterium | reverse complement strand
TAAAAAAGTTGGTATGGGTATTTTGTATCCAAAACTTAACAAAACCAAAAAATTATTAGGTTTAGTAAATGTTTGAAACAATATTTTTTGCACTATGGTTTTTTTTGCCAGCAGCTGTAGCTAACGTAACGCCAATTTTTGCCGCACATATATCTTTTTTAAAAAAATACGGCTACCCTATAGATTTTTACAAAACATATAAAGGCAAGCGTATTTTTGGAGCACACAAAACCATCCGCGGTTTTATAGTTGGAATTATTTTTGCAACTATAACACTTTGGCTGCAGCAAATTATTGTAAACAATAGCAGTATTATAGCAGGTTTAACTTCTCAAACAGATTACAGCGCCCTACCTGTGCTAATTGTGGGGCCCCTATTTGGCATAGGAGCGCTATTTGGTGATGCCATAGAAAGTTTTTTTAAGCGCCAACGCGGCATTAAGCCCGGAGATGGTTGGTTTCCGTTTGATCAAACAGATTACATTATTGGCGGTGCCTTAGCCACCATGCCCTATATTAAATTATCTATTTTGCAATATATTGTACTAATTATAATTTGGCTAATTATTCATTTAATAGCATCATTTATTGGCTATAAACTACACCTTAAAGAAAAACCCGTTTAAAAATTTTATTTGCGAATTTTATTATAGCTAAGAGCTGTTTTATCTAAGCCATTAGCAACCATGCCAACACCACCGGCAATAGCAATTTTAGATAATATAAATGGTAATATAGGAAAAAAGAACAAAATCAATATAATAACCGCTAAGTATTTATCTGTTACTAGTAATATTGGCACCGCCATAAATAAACTAATAAAAAAGAAAAGTGTATAAATCTTAAATGATACTTTTAATATATACCGGTTAAACAATCTGTATGTATTTTGGTTATTATACTTTTGTTCTACAAATGTATAATTTTTAGCACTATATATTTGTAGCTTTTTTGATAAAGATAATACAATGCCATTTATTCCATTTATTAGATCGCTCTTTTTTTGTTCATTTTTATATACTTTTGGATCACTTAAAAGCCAAATTTTTGTACCCACAAACTGAATATCAAAATCTTTTACATACCTATAGATACTCTCCATAACATCTGGAGTTAAAAATGCTAGTACTACTTGCTGAGTGTCTTTTGGACAAAAAATCATATACTTATCACCAAAGTTACCTTCTAAAACTAATTGCTCAGAATCGGTAAAATAATAAAAAGTACCTTTATCGTCTTTATTATCTGAGGTATTGTCTATGTAAAAATTTGGTATATTTACATTTAGATCAACTACTATACCGTTTTTTCTATATTCTATATTATCGCCTAAAATATATTTATATTCATTATTGAACAAATCATAGATCTCACCCTGAGATGTTATTTTTCTATCTTTTACAGAAATATAAATAAACAAAGAAATAAACAAAGAAATGTAAAAGATTAGTAAAAATATTCCAATCATATTAGCATTATACAGTTTAAAATCTAAAATTACATTTTGTTGGGGGCAGTTATGCCTAAAATATGTAGGCCAGCTTTTAGCGTATCGGCGTAGCGTTCTACTAATAATTTGCGGATTGGCTCGCGGTCGTCTCCTATTACTTTGCTGTTTTCATAAAATCTGTTAAATACCTGGGTTAGCTCGTATAAATATGTACAAATATGATGCGGCATTAGCTCGTTTACAGCCAAATCTACCACCCCTTTATATCGTAGCAATTGCTGAGCCAAAGCTCGTTCAAAATCATCTAAATCATTTACAGCATCAGACTTTTCTACGCTAGATTTTTGCAGAATACTACGCGCTCTAGCGTGAGCATATTGCAAATATGGGCCACTATTGCCAGCCAGGCTAATAGATTCTTCTGGATTGTATACAATATCGCCACCTATTCTTTGCTTTAAAAATGCATATTTTATTGCGCCAATGGCAACGTCTT
>CAYRFD010000041.1:0-2859 GCA_964423475.1 uncultured Candidatus Saccharibacteria bacterium | reverse complement strand
CAAGTTTTATCATACCGTGGGTTAAATGAGTTGTTCGTTGTTCTACTTCTGGATAAAAATGCGTCATGGCGCTAAAAAGTACTTTCATATACTCTACAATATCGTTCCCAGTAATAACTATGCTTTTATTAAATTGATATTTTTGCCATTTATAAAGCGCCAGGCCGAGCTCTTTTGCCTCGTACGTTGGCAAGCCCTTAGATGTTAAAAACACCCTTGTATGAAGACCATATTTCTCGCCCGGGTAAACAATTGCTCCGTCAGACTCAACAAAAACACCTTCTGATAAGCCACGTTCGACTGTTTTTATGCCAATTGGTGTAACCGTGCTTTCTGGAATGTATTCGTTAAATGGTGTAACACCAAGTTCTTTATACATTTGGTCAAAACCATCATAACTCCACTGCCGGCATGTCCAATATATTTGTGCAAAGTTAGATGTGCGGTCATTATTTGTATGGATATCGTAAATTTGTTTGTTATATGCAGTTATTTGCTCTTTAGCTTGCTCGTTAGTTTCATAAGCTGTGTTGCCCTCTACATATCTTTGGCTGATCCATGTTGATCTTTCAGATTTTGGTACTGAGCTAAGATTTTGTGGGTTTTCGCCATCTAAACTAGTAATTATTCCCCACATTGCCCTTGCGGCGTGCAAACCAACATCTCCACCATAGTTTAAACGATAAATAGTGGCACCTGTAGCCTCTATTAAGCCCGCAATTGCGTTACCAACCAGTGTTGTATATAAATGCCCTGCGTGCAAGGCCTTAAAAGCATTTGGGTCAGAATATTCGGCAATAACTACCTTATCTTTATAAATTTGGTTGGGTGTAACGCTCCAAGAGCTTAATAAAACATCATCTTGCAGGGTAATATTAATAAACCCAGGGCCCGCAACATCTACATTTTTATAATTTTTATTTTGCTTTAGCTTTTCTGCTAAAACATTTGCAATTTCTTTAGGATTTTTGCCAACTTTTTTAGCTAATTGCATGGCAACATTAGTAGAATAATCTCCAAATTGTGCATCTGGGTAAGTAACATCTACATCATCTAACGTAACATCGTAGGTATCTAAAACTACGTTTTTAATGCTTTGCTTTAACGTATCCATATCAAAAAGTATAACAGAGGTGCTATTGTTTTGGTATTAAAATTTTTGCTGCACGCCATATAATTGCATATAAAATACCTAAAAAGGCAAAATACAAAATTGTAGTACTAAATGTTAAACTATGCTCGCCGGGGTTAATAAACCTATCTGAAACATCATATAAAATACCAAGCGGGTTAACTAATACATCCCAGCTGTTCCATCTCTGGTATCGACCCAAATATATGGCAAAACCGCTTAATAATAAAATTAAATACGCAAATCTTATGCCAACTTTTGGCCCAAATCTTTTATTCACCCTTAAATGAACAATAAACAAAGATACAAAGCCTAAAGCCAAGCCCGCTAGCGCATAGGCCATAAGCAAAACAATATCAAACATGGTTTCCATGCCATATACAGTTTTAAGATGAATAAAATCTGTCATTAAATAAAAACTATTGGGTATAAAAACAAGCCACAGCGCAAAAAGTAAAGCATTGGTTTTAGACCAAGCTAAACCAAATTTACTTGTTCTTTTATATAAATAATACCCAGCAACCATAGGAACCCATGCCAGTAGCAAGTTCCAAATTAAAAACCATAATTCAAAATTATGGCTAATAATTATTCTAATAACACTTAAAAAAATACAAAAAATACTATATAAAATTAGTAATTTAACAACTTCTGCTAATTTACTGCTAGTAGTATTATCACTCATCTATAAACAGTATACTTTATATTATCAAGCAGCAACTAATCTACCCTAATAGTTAGAGAAATAACTAGGGCTATCAAATAAATGTTCTATTTTAAATTCATATAAACTAGTTAATTCTTGTATTTGTTCTGCATTTTTACTAAAAGAATCTAAAACCACAAAAGGCTCATGCACATTTAGCCCACAAAATGCCAATGTACCATGTTGTATTGGGTGTAAAATTTGCTCTATAGATGCTTTATGCTTACCCTCTGGCCTAAAATACTCTTCTGGGCCGCCGGCCACAACACACATAAGTGCACTTTTACCACGCAATAAGCCTTTATCGTAAATACTACCGCCATCCCATGCCACGCCCATGGCAAGTACCCTATCAAACCATCCCTTAAGTACTGCCGGTACGCTAAACCACCACAGTGGAGCGTGAAAAATAATTACATCTGCTTGATTTATTTTGTCTATTTCTGCCAAAATGTCTGGTGCAAAACTCATATTATTTAGTGCCGAATGTTTTTGCTCTAACATATAGTTAAAATGTTCACCACTTAGGGTATTAAAATCATATTTTTCTGCTCTGGGCGCAAAACCACTACCGTATAAATCAGTCTCTAACACAGTATGGCCTTGCTTTAATAGTGTAACAATTGCCGTATTCTTTAGCCTAGCAGTAATAGAACTGGGCTCGTGGTGCGCATATACACTTAAAATAGTCATGCTTTAATAATACAGTATTTTGATGATTAAATTTTTTTAATGGCGTGATTTATCATAAATATTGGCAAACTGTCTAATTCGATCATACACTCTAATATCCTTAATAAGCTTTTTATTAAAAAAACCAATCTCGACACATTCTTTACTATTTTTGATATTAAAATCTCTTAACTCAACAAAATAAATAATATTTGCAAAATACGCTTTAGGGGTTTCTCCTTTAAAAGTAATGAAATAACTTGGGCTTGGGTTAACTTTCTTTACGGTAAGGCCACTCTCCTCTTTAATTTCTCGTTTTAGTGCTTCTATTGGATCTTCACCAAATTCT
>CAYRFD010000040.1:0-8340 GCA_964423475.1 uncultured Candidatus Saccharibacteria bacterium | reverse complement strand
AGCACCTGCCTCTTAAGCAGGGTGTCCGGGGTTCAAGTCCCCGCTGGCCCTCCATGATAGAACTCCATCTAGTGTGGAGTTTTTTCATGGAGAATCGGGTCTTAAATCACGGACACGCCGAAAAGGGTGTCAGGGGTGAGAATTGCCAGTGGCATCTACGATTAAGCTACTCTAAAAAGCATAGTAAAAAATACTTATAAGATTTTATTACTAATTGGTCTTTTAAATAATAAAATTAAATTAACTTTTCTTGATATAGTTAAAATATGAGCACTATATTAGTAACTGGGTTTAGTAATTTTGGAAAAATAAATAATAACCCGTCTGAAATTTTAGTAAATTTACTAAAGCAAAAATATGCAGATAAAATTGATACTTATATATTTAAAAGTTATAAAGATATAGATTGTAACCTTACGCAATTATTAAATAAATCTCCTAAAATTGTAGTTATGTTTGGTTTAGCAAGTAGAACACCCTATGTTAGATTAGAGCAAATTGCTAAAAAACCAAACAATGTCAGTTCTAGTGTAGAGTTTTATAAAAATAAATTACCACTTAAAAATATTTATACAGAACTATTAAAAAATAACATTGCTGTAGCCTATTCAAAAGACGCCGGAAACTATTGGTGTAACTACTTATTTTATAAAGTAGCAAGCCTTAGAAATAATAAAAATAATTACGCCCAAGGACTTATACATATTCCCCAACCTAATAGATATAATAAAGCCAATGGCGATGAACTTAATTTACTAGATTTTGGTTCGATTTTAATTAACACATTACTAAAATGATTGGTAAACAAGTATTAATGGTAAAATATTTTAATGAGTAATATTTTTGAGCGTAATTCTTTATTTAGAATATATATATTTCCGGTTACTGTTAGCTTAATACTGTTGAGCTATGTTTTGGGTACTCACCCATTTGGTGACTTTATAACAATTTTAATTTTGGCTGGCCTAGAATTAACGTTTAGTTTTGATAATGCGATTGTTAACGCCAAAATATTAGCAAAAATGAGCTATTTTTGGCAACAGCTATTTATGACCGTGGGGATAATTATAGCCGTATTTGGGGTAAGGCTTTTACTGCCAATTTTAATTGTATCTATTGGTGCTGGTTTAGGCTTTGGTGAAGTTATAAATATGTCTATAAATAACCCAGATGAATATTATCATTATTTAGAACTTGCCCACCCATCTATATCTGCTTTTGGTGGTATATTTTTACTGGCATTATTTTTAGATTATATTTTTGAAAGCAGAGAAATAAAGTGGCTCGCTCCGTTAGAAACACGCTTACAAAAATTAGGAAAGCTAGAAAACGTTACGGTAATAATATGCTTAAGTGTATTATTATTTTTTGTAAGCCAATTAAGCGGACAACCACAAATTCAAGCTTTAATTGCCGGCATAGTTGGTTTAGTTTTATATTTAGCAATTAGTTCTTTAGATTCTGCAATTTCTAAAACAAAGCACGCCAAAAGTATAAAAAGCGGATCGCTAAAATCTACTGCATTTAAAGCTGGTTTAATTAGTTTTCTGTATTTAGAGCTAATAGATGCAAGTTTTAGTTTAGATGGAGTTATTGGAGCCTTTGCTATTACAAATAGCATTGTGCTAATTGCAATTGGCCTAGCTATTGGAGCATTATTTGTTAGGGCAATGACTATACATATTTTACATAAAGGAGTATTAGGTAAATTTATTTACATGGAACACGGTGCCCATTACGCAATAGGACTTTTAGCAATAATGATGTTAATATCACTAACTCACAAACTACCAGAAGCCCTTACTGGCTTAACTGGCATTACGGTTATAATTATAGCTATAATACACTCTGTCATAGAATCTAAAAAATCTACAAAAAAAAAGACTATAATATAATAATGGATAATTTTAAAATAGAAGAAAAGTTTTTTCATGATATTAACAAAGAAATTAGAAACTTAATTAAAAAATCTTTGCTATCAAACAAAATTGCCAAAAATAAAGGTCATAGCAGCGATTACGCTACAGAAATTGATATTAGTGTAGAAAAAACGATTGTAAATTATATAAAAAATAATTTTAAAGATGACGAAATACTAGCAGAAGAAAACCACTCTAATCAATTAATATCAAACAAAAGAATATGGATAATTGACCCGATTTGTGGCACTTCTAATCTTGGCAGAAATATTAAAATGTACTGTACAAATATTGCTTTAGCAATTAACAAAAAAGTTGTTTGCGCTTGCGTAATAGACCATAGCAACGATAATTATTATTGGTCTAATGGAAATAACAAAATATTTATTAATAATTTAGAGCTAAAAAAAGATAACAAAGATGTAGGAATAAAAATTGAAGTAGACTTTGGTGCAACATTAAATTTAAGTAATAGCGAAAAATTAAAACATAATAAAGTAGTGGGCCTATTATCAACAACCACAAATTACGAAATAGTTTCCTACAATACATCTTTGAGTTTAGCTACATATATTGCAATCGGTAAAATTGATGGATCGATTAATTTTTTTACAAAACCATGGGATATTGCTGCAGGCGCATTTTTAATACAACAATCTGGTGGAATAATAACAAATTTGCACGGAAAACCTTGGAGCCTATTAAGCCCAAGCTTTATTGCTGCTAAAAACAAAGAGATTCACCAAATTTTATTAAATATATATAATAAGGCTTAACAATTTATTGTGAGAATAATAATATTATGAACATATTTATAAGTTTTGCTTATTGTAATACAAACATTGAGAAAACTACTCAAAATATGAGTTTTATTGTAGACGTAATTAACAAAAGTAATAATTTTGCTTATTGTAATTTATTTGATGAATCTATCCAAAAATATATAGAAAAAAATGATACAAAATCTATTTTTAAACATACACTTAAAAAAGAAGCTCAGTTTGATGCAGTTTTTGTGATAATTAACGAACCAACAGTTAGTAATGGCCAATGTATAGAAATTGGTGTTGCACTATATTTAAACATCCCAATAATAATTTTTGAACATAATAGTATTAAAGAAAAATCATATATAGCAAAGTTATCAAACTATAAATATACTTGGAATTCTAATGAATCTTTATTAAAGCAGATAAAAAAAGCTGCAGCTAAGTTAAGCTCTAATACTAATAGCTAAAGATTTAGATTGATTAACTATTATTTTAATTAGGTAGTAAGATCCAAACAAAAAGGCTACATAAGTTAAATCACCCATGGCGGTGTTTCTAAAGAATGGTAGTGCATTATAATAACATTGCACTAAACCTGCAAAATTTTGGCTATACATTGTACCCTGCACCCAAACAGCAAAGTTAGAAATTACAAAGAATATTAAAGAGCCCGCTAGCGTTGTTCCTACCATTTTTGACACACTTGGCCTGCGCATTGTATATTCTGCCAAAACCGCAATTAAAGCAAAACTGCCCCAGGTTGCATACACTAAAGGATGCAAGCCAATAAATATATCGCTAATTATCATAGCTACTAAAGGTAATATGTAGGCATATTTACGCGGGAGTAATGCTCCAGAGAATATTGCAATTGCAGCTATTGGGGCAAAGTTTGGTGGATGAGGTAATAAACGCATAGTTACAGCAAATACAACAAGCCCCACAAAAACTAATAAAATTAATAATTTATTATTTAAAGAAATTTTCATAATTATCCTAAAGCGGGCGCATTGCCTCTAAGCGCCATTCTAACTGATCACCCGCCATGGCGGTATAACTACCAGCACCAACTTCTGCTTGCTGGCCATTAATATAAAAAGCCCAAAAATTAGTTGAATCATCTGCCGCAAGCCCATTTATTGCCGTTACGTACTCTCCCATCCCCTCGAATGTTTTTGTTTTAACATCTGTTTGGCGTTTTAGAGCAGCTAGGGCATTTTCTGACTCATTTGCTGTATACGTAACTGTTTTGCCTTCGTTTGTGAATACAATAGTACTTGTTTGAGAGTCTGGCAATTGTTGTTCTTGTTGTTCATATGCAACATTAGTTTCTACATTACTGGTATTGTTGTTATTGTTGGTTACTATATATACAGCACCCCCAATACCTAAAGCCAGTATTATTATACTTATTATTGTAATTACTTGTTTTTTCACAAGATTTTCCTTTCTTACCGTAAAGAAAAACCACCCCCAAGGGTGGTTAATGTTCCTGCTCGGGTAATAGATCGATAAGAAGATCCGACTTAGCATTTAATGCTTTTCACGGTTGCGGCACAGTACTGGAATCTCACCAGTTTCCACTTATCTGTTTTTAATTGTTAATGTAAAAGTAATTATGAACTAAGACAAAATATATAGCTAGTGTAATATTTACATACCATTAGCTTAACGATTTTGTTACACTAACATATATGAATAAACTTAAAAAATTAACCCTAAAACAAACATATCCATTTATAATGGTTATCACTGGTTCAATTGGTTTTATTGCATCTTTTATGTTAACGATTGATTTGCTAGAAATTCTTAAAAACCCCAATTTTCAACCTGTTTGCAATATTAACCCAATTTTTAGCTGTAGTTCTGTAATGGAATCTAGCGCTTCTTCTACTTTTGGATTTGCAAACCCATTAATTGGAATAGCTGGATATGCGGCAATTATTACCATAGGTATGGCATTAATAGCTGGTGCAACATTTAAAAGATGGTTCTGGATTGGCCTACAAATAGGCACTACTCTTGCCATGCCATTTTTAATTTGGCTATTCTATTATAGTTTATACGATAGCAAGGCACTTTGCCTGTTTTGCATGACGGTTTGGGCGGTTACGTTACCGTTATTTTGGTACACAACACTATATAATTTTAGAGAAAAAAATATTAACATATCGCCAAAATTAAACAAATTTTTGCAAAAACATCATGGAGATATTTTGCTTGTACTGTATTTAATACCAGTATTTCTTATACTTAATAGATTTTGGTATTACTGGTCTACTTTAATATAATATTATTTATTAGCACTCTTGACTGTAGAGTGCTAATTTGATAAAATAACTTTATATAACATTTGATCTGGAGGCTAAAATGCAACCACAAGAACAAGCAAAAAACCCACTACAAGAATATGGTATTGATATTACCGCTCTAGCAAAAAGTGGCAGTCTAGACCCAGTTATTGGCCGAGACGAAGAAATTAGACGTTGCATGCAAATATTAAGTAGGCGCACAAAAAATAACCCCGTTTTAATAGGAGAACCCGGCGTCGGCAAAACTGCTATTGTAGAAGGCCTTGCGCAACGAATTGTTAACGGTGATGTCCCTACTACTCTTAAGAATAAGCGCTTAATATCTGTTGAAATTGGTAGTTTACTGGCCGGTGCAAGTTTTAGGGGCCAGTTTGAAGAACGTATTAAAAGTTTACTGCAAGAAGTAGAAAAATCTAATGGAGAAATAATTTTATTTATAGATGAAATTCATACAATAGTAGGCGCTGGTAAAACAGAGGGCTCAATGGATGCTGCCAATATGCTAAAACCACTGCTAGCAAGGGGAAAACTACATTTAATTGGTGCAACCACATTAAATGAATATCGCCAAAACGTAGAAAAAGATGCTGCACTAGAAAGACGTTTTCAGCCTGTTTATGTAGGCGAGCCAAGCTTAGATGATACCATTGCAATACTACGCGGTATACAAGAAAAATACGAAGTTCACCATGGTGTAACAATAGACGATGATGCCGTAGTTGCAGCCGCAAGACTAAGTGATAGATACATAAATGATAGATTTTTACCAGATAAGGCTGTAGATTTATTAGACGAAGCAACTAGTAGTTTACGTTTGCAATTAGATTCTAGCCCGGTAGATTTAGATAGAAAAAAGCGCAAAATTATGCAACTAGAAATAGAGCTAACTGCTCTAAAAAAAGACAAATCAGAACATGCTAAGTTACGTAAACAAGAAATAGAACAAGAAATTAAAAGCTTAAAAGATCAAACAAAAATTATAGAAGACAAATGGCAATACGAAAGAGATTTAATTACAAATATTAATAATGCTGGCGAAAAAATTGATGCGCTAAAAAGCAAATTAGAACAAGCAGAACGAGAATCTAACTTAGCCAGTGCAAGTAAAATAATCTATGGCGATTTACCAGAGGCGGAAAAATCTCTACATACAGCCCAGGCAGAACTTGCAAAAATACCAGAATCAGATAGATTATTACGCGAACAAGTAACAAGTGATGATATAGCAACCGTTGTGGCGCGTTGGACTGGTATACCCCTAGAAAGACTGCTAGAAGGAGAAAGCCAAAAACTATCACATTTAGATGATTCTTTAGAAAAACGTGTTATTGGCCAAAAACGTGCAATAGATGCTGTTACTAATGCCATTAAAAGGTCTAGAGCTGGAATTTCAGACGAAAAACGCCCAATAGGATCTTTTTTATTCTTAGGCCCTACTGGTGTAGGTAAAACAGAACTAGCAAAATCTTTAGCGGAGCAGCTTTTTGATGATGAACATGCGCTTATTAGAATAGATATGAGTGAATACATGGAACAACACGCTGTAGCACGCCTAATTGGTTCGCCCCCCGGATATGTTGGATACGAACAAGGTGGCCAACTAACAGAAGCAATACGCCGCAGACCATACGCAGTAATATTATTTGATGAAATAGAAAAAGCCCACAGAGATGTATTTAATGTATTATTGCAAATCTTAGACGATGGCCGACTTACCGATGGACAAGGTAGAGTTGTTAACTTTACAAATACTATAATTATCATGACTAGCAACTTAGGCTCTGACATAATTTTAGAATGGAATGGCAAAGATGTAAAAGATGTAGAAAATTTTATACAACCAATGCTACAAAAAGAATTTAGACCAGAGCTTCTAAATAGAATAGACGATATTATTGTATTTAATAAAATATCTAAAGAAGCAATGATAAATATAGTAAATATTCAGATTAATCAATTAATCAAACAACTTAAGAACAACAAAGATATATCTCTTAGGGTAGGTAAAGACGTAAAAGAAATGCTAGCAAAAGAGGGTTACGACCCAAGCTTTGGTGCCAGACCTCTCAAGCGGCTAATACAAACAAAGCTCCTTAACCCCATAGCAAACTTAATTATCACAGATAAAATAAAAGACGGAGACAACGTAGAAGCACATTTATCTAACGGGGTAATATCTTTTAAATAATCTAGCTACTGTGTTATATTTAATTGATGGATAATCAAAATAACCAACACAATATACAGCAACAACCACCAGCACCTTATTGGTTAGTATTTGGTGCTCTAGTAACGTTAATTACAATTAGTACTATTTTCTTTCATCATGTAGAGGGCTGGTCATATTTTGAAAGTTATTACTATACAATTGTTACAATAGCAACCGTAGGATACGGTGATTTTGTGCCAACTACCACGTTAGGAAGATTTGCCGCAACAATACTAATTTTACTTGGTATTGGCTTGTTTAGTGCATTTGTATCGCTTATGCTAAAACGACGCGGCGTAAAAGAGCTAGGACATAGGATACCTAGGCGTATAAAAAACGTAGCAGAAGAAGACGCCAAAGATATCAAAAAATTATAGTCTGTTATAATAAAATAGTGCAAAATTATTGTACTTTGCACCCGTAGCTCAGCGGATTAGAGCATCTGTCTTCGGAACAGAGGGTCGGCGGTTCGAATCCGTCCGGGTGTACCACGAAAATGCCTCGGTTTAAGTCGGGGCTTTTTCGTGGCAATATATACAGATTGATTTCGAACAGCCGACCCGTCAAAAGAGGGGCGGTGTGAGAACTGCCAATGGCAGTTTGCAAGGAAATCTACTCTTCAAAACTTGTTTTGAAAGATGTAGTTTCGGGCTCGCCAAAGGTGAGTCGAAATCCGTCCGGGTATACCACGAAAATGCTATAAGTTAAGCCAATTTTCAGTTTAGCAATGCTTATAATAAATGTATCAGTTTATGCTCTATATATAAACAAATAATAATATTTGACAAAATTAATATATTCTTGTATTTTAAAATATGTAATCACAACTAGCCCATAAACGGTTTTACAGAGGTGTGGACAGAAATGTTAAAACTAGGCTACTTGCGCATGGAGATATTATGTTATTAGCAAAAAAAAGTTTATTAAATAAAATTAAGATAAATAAATCTTTAAAATTAATTTTAGTAATGACAGTTATTAGTGTGTTTATGTTGGGTATTTCTACACCAATTATTAATGCTCAAGCAGTGCAAACGCAGGGTTATATGAAAAATAACGATGGATTATTTATGAGCCTTACCCCTTCTCGTATACTTGATACTCGTGAAGGAAACGGTGCGGTTAAAGCT
>CAYRFD010000039.1:0-8583 GCA_964423475.1 uncultured Candidatus Saccharibacteria bacterium | reverse complement strand
CACCAAACAGTTTATGCTATTGGGGCACTTTGCATATTTTGTATTTTTATATATAGTGGTGTAATTTTATTAAATTGGGCATTTTTAAGAATAAATATAAATGATTTAGTTAAAAGCCCACAGTTAAATATAAAGTTTCATAAACTAATGGTAAGCGGCGCCGATACTTTTTTGTGGGTACTATGGGCGTTAATTATGTTTATAGTTTTAGCCAATAAATATATATAATAATATTTTGGTCTTGGGTTAGTTTATGAGATGATATAGGTACTATGCAAGATCAAAAGCACGACAAATCTACCAAGCTTTTATGGTTAGATTTAGAGATGACTGGGCTAAGCCCAGAAACAGATAGAATTTTAGAAGTAGCAGCCATAATTACCGATTTTGATTTTAACGAATTTGCGCGCTATCAGTCTTTTGTTTATCAAACGCCAGAAGTTATGGCAACCATGAACGCTGAGAATTTAAGTATGCATACAGCATCTGGTTTAGTAGAACGCATTAAAGTTGCCCCTAACGAACAACACGTGGTTAGTGAGTTAGAGGCACTTGTACAACAGTATTTTAACGGTGAGCCAGCTATTTTGGCGGGCAATAGCATTCATCAAGATAGAAGATTTATTAGGCATTGGTGGCAACCAGTAGAACAGTTATTGCATTATAGAATGCTAGACGTTAGTAGCTATAAAATAATAATGCAAAATAAGTATAATATAAGATATCCTAAATCTGAAAGTCACCAGGCCCTAGAAGATATTTTAGAATCTATTGCAGAATTGCGTTATTATCTTGAGGGCGCTGGGGCGCAAACAGTAGAACAACAGGTATAAGATGGACCACAAACAGATAGAATCATACTTGTTAGAATTGCCAGAGGCATGGCTAGATTATCCTTTTGGTAAAGAAGTAGCAGTTTATAAAATTGGTGCAAAAAACACCGAAAACCAAAAAATGTTTGCTTTAATTGCAGAAGGGTCAGACCCTGTAAGATTAAGCTTAAAATGCGATCCAGAGCTTTCTAAAGTATTAAGAGATAAATATGAAACAGTATTGCCAGGGTATCATTTAAATAAAAAACACTGGAATACGATTATTTGTAGTGGCCAATTGCAAAATGAAGAGCTAAAAGATCTTATTAGACACAGTTATTTACTAGTTTCTGGTAGGCAAACGGTAAATTAAGGATTTTGTGTATCTTGTGGGGGTGGAACAGGTTCTGTTCTAATAGTTTTAATATCGTTATACATTTTTGCTAGATCTTTTTTTAGTTCGGTAGACTGCGTACCGTCGTAGGCCGTAATTAAGGCTTGTTGGTATACGTCTAATTGGTTATTTAACAGGGTTTTGTATGTTTTATCGTACGTTCCTGCTTGTTTAGCTTCTTCTAGAGTTGTTTTGGCATCTGTAGTTTGCAGGGCGGCTATTTTTTTTAAATCATTTTTATCAAAATTTGTATTAATTATTGCGCTATGGCTACTAACTATGGCCTGAGATGTGGCTGTATAATTTATTACATCTATATCTCTAGCATCTGAAGCACCAAGTTTTGTTATAGAAAGTATGTCTGCTTGGCTTGCTGCAACTGGATAAAGTTTTTGGCTTGACGATTTATCGTTTCCAGATAGGGCGCTTAATACTAGTGTAAAAATTAACAATACAACCAAAACAACAACTATAATAAAAATTATGCGTTGTTTCTTACTATTTAGCTGCAACAAAGATTGTTTTGGTGCATTATGATCCATTATGTAGTTATAGTTTTCTTTATCCATTATTAGTAGTATACCGTAATACGGTTATGTTTCATAAAAATATCCAATGTTGTGGTGTATGGTGTTATTCTTTAAATTTAGCCGCTTTTTTACAGAGTGGGCTATACTAAAGAGTATATGGATGCAGTAGAAGATATAAAACAACGCTTAAGTATAGAAGATGTGGTGGCAGATTATGTAACACTTAAAAGATCTGGCAGTAATTTTAAGGGTTTAAGCCCCTTTAGCAATGAGCGTACGCCAAGTTTTATGGTTAGCCCAGAAAAGCAAATTTGGCACGACTTTAGTTCTGGTAAGGGCGGTGATGCGTTTTCTTTTGTAATGGAAATGGAGGGCGTTGATTTTAAGGGTGCTCTAGAATTATTAGCCAGAAAAGCAGGTATAGATTTAAGTTTGTATCAAAAAGGCGATGGAAGTGCCCGCAAGAATAAAGAAGCCGCGCAAAATGTGCTTAGTTTTGCCGTTAAGTACTACCAGCAGGCGTTGTTACAAAATCCAAAAGCGTTAGATTATGTTGTAAACAATCGTAAGCTAAGACGCCAAACTATTGCTGATTTTGGTATAGGCTATGCTCCAAATACTGGTACTGCTCTTGTAGAGGCTTTGCAAAAAAAGAAAATGTCTATATATGACATACAACTTGCTGGTGTTATTACTAGCCGATATTCTTCTCCTAAAGACATGTTTAGGGGGCGCATAGTTATACCACTAATGGATCCGCAGGGCCAACCAATTGGTTTTACGGCCAGGTTATTAGATTCTAAAGATGCTGGCCCAAAGTATATAAATACACCGCAGACTATTCTGTACGATAAAAGCCGTCATGTTTTTGGTTTGCATGCTGCAAAAGACACAATTAGAACAGAAAAATTTGTAGTAATAGTAGAGGGTAACATGGATGTTATTAGTAGCCATCAGGCAGGCGTTAAAAACGTTGTAGCTACTGCTGGCACGGCCATGACAACCTATCAGCTAAAAGCACTTCAGCGTTTTACTAATGATATTAGATTATGTTTTGATCAAGATGCTGCGGGTATTGCAGCGGCCGAAAGGGCAATAGACGTAGCTCAATCTGTTGGGGTCCAACTGTCTATTATTTCTTTATCAGAGGGTAAAGATCCAGACGAACTTATCCAAAAAGATGTTTCTTTGTGGCAGTTGGCCACTACAAAACAACAATACGCCGTAGACTGGCTAATAGATAGATATAAGACACAATTTGATATTGCCTCATCTCAGGGTAAAAAACAATTTATAGATACAATTGCAAAAGTTATTGTTCGTTTACAAAATCCGGTAGAAAAAGATCATTATACCCAAGAACTTGCAAAAATAACTAACGTAGATAAAGCCGCAATTATAATGACTCTAAAGCAAATATCTAATAAACAGCCAGATCTTAAAAAGGTTAATATTAACCCTAAACAAACAAAAGACAACGATTATTATCAAGATAATTTGCTTGCCCTGTTGGTTGGCTATTCTACAACTAGAAGATTTTTAGAAACATCAGACACCTCTTTATTTGTGTTTAGTACTCCAGAAAGACAGCGTTTATTTGAATATATTCAACAGTTTCCTAATGTTTCTTTTGCAAAAGAAATACCAGAAGATTTGAAAGATATAGAAGATTATGCGAAAATAGTACTATTCAAGGCAGAAGAACTCTACGCACCACCTCGATTTAACGAGAATAGCCGGTTGCGAGAACTGCAAGATTTAATACAAAAACTTAAAATAAATTATATAAAACAGCAAAGACAATTAATATCAGAAGAAATTAAGCAAGCAGAGCTTGCTGGGGATCAACAGCGCGTGTCAGAATTGTTGACATCGTTTATAGACCTCAATAAGAAAGGGTAGTATACATATATGGCAGACGACATAGCCTTTGATATAGCGGCAATTAAGGTAAAATTAGCAGAAAAAGCAGCAAAAACAGCCAATAAATTAGAGCATAACGAAATTGTTGCATTAATACCAGACACACCAGAAAATTTAGAAATCTTAGATACACTTTATGCGGATTTAGCAGAAGCGGGTGTAGAAATTACAGGCCATGAACCAGCTGTTGCAATAGACGATGAATGGACCGCAGAAGATGACGAAGCTCTAATGACTAGCCAAGCCGCTTTACTTGATGACGTTTCCGACGATTCTGTGCGTCTATATTTACGAGAAATTGGTAAAATACCCCTTTTAACATCAGAAGAAGAGCTAAAACTAGCGCACCAGGTTGTTGCTGGAGATAGGCGAGCAAAAGATAAAATGGCCGAGGCAAATATGCGTTTAGTAGTATCTATTGCAAAACGTTATGTTGGCCGTGGTTTAGATTTACTTGATCTTATTCAAGAGGGTAATACCGGCTTGCTAAGGGCAGTAGAAAAGTTTGACCCAGATAAAGGTTTTAAGTTTAGTACTTACGCAACATGGTGGATACGTCAGGCCATAACACGAGCAATTGCCGATCAGGCCAGAACAATTCGTATTCCGGTGCATATGGTAGAAACAATAAATAAGCTCTTAAGAACGCAGCGTCGTTTAACGCAAGAGCTTAATCGTGAACCCACAAATGAAGAAATTGCTAAAGAAATGGAAATGGAAGTAGAAAAGGTAGAGCACATAATGAAAATCAAACAAGATATTCATTCACTTGACCAATCTGTTAGAGACGACGATGAAGATTCTGTTTTAGGAGATTTTGTAGAAGACGATAGTATTACACCAGAAGAATCGGCTACCAAACAGTTATTAAAAGAGCATGTGCAAGAACTATTAAGTGGCTTAAGCGAGCGTGAACAAAAAATTATTAGAATGCGTTTTGGTCTAGATGATGGTAAAAACCATACACTAGAAGAAGTAGGCCAAGAATTTAGTGTTACCAGGGAGCGAATAAGACAGATTGAAGCAAAAGCCTTAGCTAAGCTGCGTAAACATAAAGAAAGTAAAAAATTACTAGATTACATTAGGTAAAAATATGATAATTGGCATTTCTGGTACTTTTGGTAGCGGCAAAGATAGTTTAGCTAACTATTTAGTAGATAAATATCAGATGATGCACGTTAGCACAGGGGATATTGTAAGGGAATATGCAATCAAAAAATATGGTTCAATTGAAAGGCCAATATTAAAAGAACTAGCAAATGAGCTTAGACAGTCTTTTGGGCCAGCTGCAATGGTAGATAAAAGTTTTGAAAAGTACAAAAATAATTCAAAAAAATATAATGGTTTGCTTATATCTGGGGTTAGAACAATCGGAGAGGCCAATAAAATTCATCAACTTGGAGGTATTATGGTTTTTGTAGATGCTCCAATAGATGTAAGATACAAAAGAATAATTCAGCGCAAAAGAGATGAAGAAGCAAATGTGTCATTTGAAGAATATAAAAAAAGAGAAGAAGCAGAATTAAGTGGCGGCAATAGAGATGATGTACAAAATTTAAATGCCGTTAGAGATATTTGTGATTTATTATTAATTAACAATAAAACTAAAGAGGATTTTTATGAAACAGCAGAAAAAGGCCTTAAACTTAAATAAAACTCAAAAAACAGCACTAAGTGATAAATTTTCTAAGGATGATTTTAATAATTTAAAAACAAAACTTTTAGAGTATAAAACCTTAATAGATAAAGAGCTAAATACAGTTAGTAGCCAAATGTTAACAGACACCTATGAACAATTTGGTGAACATCCGCACACTGTTATGAGTGCGTTTAATGATGTTTTAAACAGGGGCGGCAAACGTATTCGTGGGGCTCTTGCAATAAATACTTATAAAATGTTTGGTGGCACAGACATGGAGTTAATTTTACGCGCAGCGAGTGCATTAGAAATGCTTAATACCTATATGTTGGTTGCAGATGATATACAAGATAGATCACCAACGCGCCGCGGAGGCCCTACCGTGCATACAGAGTTGATGCAAATGCACAAGCAGCTACATTATAAAGGAGATTCTAGCCATTTTGGGGTGGCTAGCGCAATTAGTAGTTTTTTGGTTGCTCAACATTATGCTGCAAATATTATTGCAGAATTACCAACAACAGCAGAAGTAAGAATTGCTGCATTAAAAAATCTTAACAGGTGCTATCTTGTTACTGGCCATGGCCAAACTTTAGATATTTTTAGTGAATATGCAGCCAATGTTACAAAAAATGATATTAATAATATTTTAGTATGGAAAACAGCCTATTATACATTTATAAACCCAATGCAACTTGGCGCAATACTTGCTGGAGCAGATGATAAATCTATAGAAAGCCTTGTTAATTACGGTAGAGAGGCTGGCAGAACGTTTCAGTTAACAGATGACATTTTAGGTACTTTTGGCTCAGAAAATTTAACCGGCAAAAGCCCGCTAGATGATATTAAAGAAGGTAAAAGAACTCTTTTAATTGAATATACCCTTGATATGGCAAATAAAACTGACCAATACTTTTTGCTTGACTGTTTGGGTAACCAAAAATTATCTGCCGCCGAGTTTTTGCGTTGTCAGAATATAATTATGGAAAGTGGGGCTTTAGCTGCTACGCAGCAAGAGGCAGCACAGTCAGCTCAAAAGGCTACAAGCGCCTTAGATGAACATAAAGATTGGCCCAAACCCGAACGGCAATTTTTAACCGATCTAGTGAACTACTTATTAGTGCGATCATCGTAGATTTAGCCAAAATGAACTATACTATAAATTAATGAGTAAAAAAGTTGTTGTCATTGGCGCAGGTTTTGGTGGGTTAAGTGCGGCTGCGTATTTAGCCAAAGATGGCTACGATGTTTTAGTTTTAGAAAAAAACAATGCGCCAGGGGGAAGGGCGCTTGTTAGCAAAACAAAAGGGTTTACTTTTGATTTAGGCCCGAGTTGGTACATGATGCCCGATGTATTTGATGATTTTTTTGCAGACTTTGGTAAAAAAGTTAGTGAATATTACAAAATTACTCAATTAAACCCTTCTTATAGAGCGTATTCATTAGGAAAAACTTTAGATGTGAGCAACCAGGCGGATGGAGGTTTAAGTCTTTTTGAATCTTTAGAGCCGGGCAGTTCTGCAAAAATGTTAAAATTTTTAGAACAAACCCAAAAAGAATATAAGTTAGTAAGAGAAAATTTATTAGATATTACTTATGAAAATTCTTTCCAGGTAGTTAATAAAGCAACCTTTAAGATGATGAGTAACCCTAAATTATTGGCAAGTTATCACAGCCGTATTTCTAAGGTTGTATCTAACCCAGATTTACAAAAAATATTAGAGTTTATGGTGGTATTTATGGGTGGTAGCCCTAGTAATATTCCGGCTCTATATACTTTGTTAGCTTATACAGACTTTGGATTAGGGATATGGTACCCGCAGGGCGGTTTTGAAGCCGTTGTGAATGGTTTTGAGGCACTCGGTAAAGAACTTGGCGTTACTTACAGATATAATGCAGAGGTAACCTCTATTGAGTCTAAGAATGGTCAAGCTAGGGCAGTATACGTTGGCAAAGAAAAGATATTGTGTGATGCAATTATTGCTAATGCAGATTATTATCATGTAGAGACTAAACTTTTAGACTCTAAAGATCGTAGCTACTCAGATAAATATTGGCAGTCACGAGTTATGTCTCCTAGCTGTGTAATGATTCACCTTGGTTTAAATAAAAAAGTAAAAGGTCTTTTACATCATACTTTGTTTTTTGATGTAGATTGGGACAGCCACTTTAAGCAAGTTTTTGACACACACGAGTGGTCTAATAAGCCGTTATTTTATGTTTGCACCCCTAGCAAAACGGACCCAACTGTTGCACCAAAAGGTGGAGATAATATATTTATTTTGGCCCCAATGAGTGGTGGCTTAAAACCAAGTTCTAAACAGGTAAATAAACTTGCAGACGATTTGATCAAAAGACTAGAAGTTGAATTAGGCGAGAATATTGCTAGTAGCATTGTTGTTAAACAAGTACGTGCCGAACAATATTTTGAAGATACGTTAAACGCATTTAAGGGCAATGCTTTTGGCCTGGCTCATACACTTTGGCAAAGTGCTCTACTTAGACCCAATCTTAAGAGCAAAAAATTAAATAATCTTACATATTCTGGCCAATACACTAACCCTGGCACGGGTGTTCCTATGGTGGTTTTATCTGGTAAATTAGCAGCTAATATAACAGCGAGAAACCTAAATTGAAAAACGAAAAACAAATATTTAAAAATGGTAGCACTACCTATTATTGGAGCAGTAGATTCTTCCCAGAAAAGACACGCCAGGATGTTTTTAAACTATATAGTTTTGTTAGAATAGCAGACGATTTTGTTGACTGTGTGCCACAAGATAAAAAACATTTTTTACAATTAGAAAAGGCCTGGAACTTAGCTGTAAAAAAGGGTACATTACCTAATAAAAAAACTGATAGTAAAATTAGTTTAGCCGTTAATAATATGTATGAAGTATTTAATAAGTATCAATTTGACCCAAAGTTGGTAAGTGCATTTTTAAAAGCCATGAAAAACGATATTGGTAAAAAAGAATATTTAAATTTAAACCAAACCATTCAATATATGTACGGGTCGGCAGAAGTTATTGGGTTAATGATGTGTAAAATTATTGGAGTCCCCAAAGAAGGTTATTATTATGCACAGATGCAAGGCAGGGCTATGCAATATATCAATTTTATTAGAGATATAAAAGAAGACATAAATATGGGTAGATATTATTTTCCTAAATCAGAAATTAAAAAGTATGGTTTAAAAGAACTTTCAGAGGGCCAAGCCAATAAACACCCAGGCGTTCATAGATGAGTTAGAGACCGAAATAGATAGCTTTGACTTTCTAAATG
>CAYRFD010000038.1:0-9078 GCA_964423475.1 uncultured Candidatus Saccharibacteria bacterium | reverse complement strand
CCTTCTATAAAATAATAAAGTAATAGCTAGTTCTTTTTTAATATGTAATTATTACTAATAGATAAGAACTATGGTAATAAGCGCTAAAGAGTTTTGTTACTTTTGCGGCAAAAGTAAATATAACTAGGCGTTATACAGCGCTTTTGTAATTTTTTACTAAATTTAGCCAATCTTCTATAGATAGCTCTTGGGCGCGGGCATTTGGGTTAATATTACTTTTTGCAAGTAGTCCATCTACTTTATCTTTGGGTAAAATAAGCCCGCCACTTAAACTACTGCGTAACTTTTTACGGCGTTCACTAAAACCAGCCTTAACAACCCTAAAAAATAACGACATAATAGCCAATTCTACTAAAGGCTGGCTGCGGCGCTCTAAAATAACTACTTGCGAATCTACTTTTGGCGGTGGCGTAAACATATCTGCTTTAACATTTACGCCCAAAGATACATTATTATATACCTGCGCGCTAACACTTAAAATAGACATGTCCCCAGCTCTGGCAGCAATGCGCCGTGCAACCTCTTTTTGTACCAATAAAACCGCCCTTTTTGGAGGATTAGCAGATTCACACAATATGCGCACTAATTTTGAGGTTAAATAATACGGAATATTAGCAACAATAATATAGTTTTTAGGAAGTTTAGTTAAGTCAAAAGTTAAAATATCGTGTTCTGTAATTGTTACATTTGCAGTATTTTTATACTTTTTAGTTAGATTTTGTGCCAAAACGTGATCGTACTCTACCGCAATAACTTCTTTAGCTACCTGCAATAACTTGTCTGTAAGGGTGCCTAAACCTGGGCCAATCTCTAAAACAGTGTCTGTAGGTCCTATGTTAGCCGCATTTACAATAGCCTCTAATGTGTCAACATCGTGTAACCAATGCTGCCCTAGTGCCTTATTTGGCGCTACAGGCATACACTATTACCACCAACCTTTAGAGTTCCAGGCATTTAGTGCGCCTTGCCAACCACCATAACGGCCTGCGTAGCCACTAAAAAACTTAAGTTGACATACTGGGTCTGTTTGCCAACTAGGGCATACAGCAGCTAATTTAGACCCTGGGCAAGCCTGGCCTAAGCCAGCACAACCACCAGCATTAAGAGCCCCTGGGCGCCAGCCAGATTCATGGCCAATTACAAAATCTACTGCATTAAAATCTGCTTCGCTAATACCTGCTGCACGCATCCACTCTAATTTATCGCCCGTAACGGCGGCGGCCGGTTTAGTACCTTTAGTTTGTTCTTGATTTACCGGTTGCTCGGTAACGGTTTCTTGAATTTTTGTGCGGCTTATCTCTTTGCCGTCTCTTGTTTCTACCTCGTATACAACTTGTTTTACACCATTTTTACCGGCTTTTGTTACAGTAACTTGCCCTGAAGTTTGGTTAGGATCTGGAGTTGTTTGAGTTTCAAAACCTATCTGCTCTGTAGTATTAACAACCTGTTTACCAAATTTAGAAATAAAAATAGGCATATTTGGGCTCAATACTGTAGATGGGTCTGGTGTTACGGTAGCGCCTTGTTCTGGTGTTATATTCTTTTCTTTTAGCAAATCTGCAACGGTTGTAGTATTTGTTCTATAAGTTACCGCGGGTACACCGTATAAGCTTACAGAAACAGGTGTTGCGCGGTCTATTTCTATTTTTTCTCCTATAATTTTATTATCCTCTATGGTGTCGGCTTTTTGCATGGTTATTGTGTCTTCTGGGTAAACCGTTAAACCAGCTTTTTCTGTGATCATTTTAGCGCCTTGATGGGGTGTTAAAACGGTAGACTGCTTGCCTTCGTCTAAAATGGTAACAGGCCTTGCTTTATATACATTAATGTTCAAATTATCTGCCTCTATGGGTGTTTGTACGGCTGGCTCTACTAGGTCTTCTGGTGCTAGCTTAATATCTGATTTTTCTAATAGTTCACCTACTGTTTTAGCACGTGTAGGAATAATTTGTTCTTGGCCATCTATATAAAGGCTAACTATGTATCTATCGTTTGGTTGCAGGGTTTGGCCATTTGCCACCACAAAACTGCTAGCAAAAAAAATAAATGTTAACAAAATAGCAATAACGCCAAAAGAAAAGGCGTGTTTATGTAAAAAAGATGTGGCTAATTGTGCTTTTTGCATAAATAAAATGACGTTAATAATGTTTTGCTACCAAGTAGATAACTTAAAAAATACCATTTATTAACGTACTAAAGTATATTATACCACACTAATGCAAGCCTGTTACTCCCCAGATTTATCTAAATACTGTTTTATTTCATACACTTTTGGCAAATTATTTAAGCTTTTAATATCAACCCAACGGGCCTCGGCAAGTTCGTATCTGTTAATGCTTATATTTGGTTTTTTATCTAAAATAAGTTCGTATACCCAAAAATGATATTTTAAAGACGGATGAACCCCTTTTTTAATAAATTTTAAGCTTTTTGCATCTATATTTAAACCAACCTCTTCTTTAACTTCGCGCTTAGCCCCTAATTGTGGTGATTCTGAGCGCTTTACGCCACCTCCGGGTAAACGCCAATTTTTATGCATATCTAACCAATCTTTAGTAACAATAACTTCGTCTTTAAACCTTATTACAACGTAAGATCGGCGAGTAAAACGGATAAATACGTAAACCCCTGGGCGAGTAATAATATAACCAATTTTTCCTAGCCAAAGTGGCAACATTACAGTTTTTCTAGGGGTGCAAAAGAAGTATTAAGCCGTTTTACACCACGCCCCTTAAAATACACAGCAGCAACATCTCCGGCTACTTCTACAACCGTTCCCTGGCCAAATAATTGGTGTCTTACTTGATCGCCAGATTCTAGCTCTACCACATAATGCGGCTCGTTTACATTTACGCTTCCATTCAAACGCATAGAGCCATCATCTACACCCGGCAAATTAGATGCTAAATGAAGTTGTTCACTATCTACCTCTGATATAAAACGGCTTGGTGGATTATGCTGAATAGCCCCAAATAAAACCCTAGAATCTGCATGAGTTAAATATAATTCTTCTTTTGCACGAGTCATACCTACATAACAAAGCCGGCGCTCTTCTTCCATTTCTGATTGGTCAAAAGATGCTCTGCTGTGCGGAAAAATACTTTCTTCCATGCCACTCATAAATACAACCGGAAACTCCAAGCCTTTAGCGGCATGCAGGGTCATTAACGTAACCGCATCGGCATTTTGGTCTAAAGAGTCTATATCACTAACTAGGGCTACTTCTTCTAAAAAGCTATCTA
The DNA here is from genome assembly GCA_964423475.1 of uncultured Candidatus Saccharibacteria bacterium. Taxonomy (GTDB): domain Bacteria; phylum Patescibacteriota; class Saccharimonadia; order Saccharimonadales; family CAIOMD01; genus JAUPVN01. The sequence goes on along the minus strand of CAYRFD010000038.1, from coordinate 5,836 downwards.
GGCCAACATCAGAATAGGCCTTAGCAACGCTAAGTAGCTCTTTAACATTTTCTACTCTGCTTTCTGATTGTATAGTTCCATCATCTAAATATTTAAAATAATCTGTAATTTTTATAAGCTGTTCTAGCAATGTTGCAACAGGTAAGGTTTGGCTTTGGGCCCTTAGTTTAGTAATCATTTCTGCAAAATCGGCAATTGCTTTTTGAGCTCTTGGTGTAATTGGCGCTTCATAAATACGCTCTAGTGCCTCTTGTAAGGTTAAATTATTTGCTTCTTGCCAAGCATTAAATTGCTTTATTGTGGTGGCGCCAATGCCTCTTGTTGGCACATTAATTACGCGCCTAAAGCTCACCATATCTTGAGGTTGATACAAAAGACGCAAATATGCCAGCATATCTTTAATTTCTGCTCGTTCGTAAAATCTAACCCCTCCAACCACTTTATATGGTATACCAAACCTAACAAACTGCTCTTCTAGTCCTCTACTTTGAGCATTGGTACGATATAAAATAGCAAATTCTTTATATTTACGTACATTCATGTCGTTTTGGGTCTGAATACGGCGTACAATATTTTCTGCTTCTACGCGTTCGTTAAAAGAGCTTATAACCTGCAGTGGCAAACCACCTTCTTGGGCCGTCCAAAGTTTTTTATCTGATCGTTGCTTATTTTTTGCAATAACAGCATGTGCGGCATCTAAAATATGTTTTGTGCTACGGTAGTTTTGCTCTAAACGTATTATTGTGGCTTTTTTATTATCTTTTTCAAAATTTAATATATTTGTAAAATCTGCACCCCTAAAGCTATAAATACTCTGCCAGTCATCTCCCACTACACACAAATTTTTTTGTTTGTTTGTTAATAGCTTAATTAAAGCATACTGGGCAGTGTTTGTATCTTGGTATTCATCTATCATTATATATTTAAACTGATTTTGCCACTTTTCTTGAACTTGTTTATTGGTTTTAAACAAGGCAACCGTTCTGCCAATTAAATCGTCAAAATCTAGCGCTCCCTGGCGTTTTAAAGCCTGTTCATAGAGTGGAAAAATTTGAGCTGCGGCGCGCTGAGTAGGAGATTTTGCAACCGATTGATATTCTGCAGGGGTTACTAGTTCGTTTTTAGCGCTGCTAATACACCCACTTAAAGCCCTAAAGGGGTGCTGTTTATCGTCTAGTTGGAGCTGCTTTGCAAGTTGTTTTACCAGTGTTTGCCTATCTGATTCGTCATAAATAATAAAATTTTTAGGTACACCAATAAAATCACCATCTTGACGTAATATTTTTACACAAATACCATGAAAAGTTCCCATATACGGCATAAAAGCCCTATCACCACTTTTTGCACCCAGTAAACTAGCTACTCGCTCGCGCATTTCTTTAGCTGCCTTATTAGTAAAGGTAACAGCCAATATTTGATACGGCGTGGCCAAATTTTGTTCTAAAATATAAGCAATTCTATGGGTTAGTGTTTTAGTTTTTCCACTTCCTGCTCCGGCCAAAATTAGCAAAGGACCTTCTGTTGTTTGTACTGCTCTTTGTTGTTCTGGGTTTAAATTATTTTTTTGGTGATTTACCATATATATCTATTGTACCAATTTAGGGGCTTACTGTCTGTTGTGTAATCTGTGTACAACAAAAAACTACGCAGACATAGAAATTATGGCCAACACACTAACGGCTAAAACTGCCGTTACTACACCGGCAATTATTGTGCCTACAATAAAACCGTGTTTATGATTTGTGTCGTTAATTGGTACATAATATTGTTTAGTATCATATATACGTGGCTGTTGCATATTGTTTGTAATACTGTCATTGCTCTGGCTATCTATATTTATATCTGTAGATAAAGGAGATTCTTTTGTAGGTTTTGGTAGTTCTTCTTTTACTGGTGGTGATTGTTTTACATCATTATCGTCTGCTTCTTTATTATTAGCAACTTCAGGTTGTTCAGAAACAGGTACAATTACTTTACCAGAATGATTTTGTAAAGACGGTGGATCTATTTTAGGCTCATCTGTCTTATCATTTTTTATTTCATCTGGCATAATTACTAAGCCTTATCCTGTTTTGTTGTTAAACCTCGGCCTACTCTATATGCGTTTGCAACAATATCGCTAAAAGACAAATAGTTTAAACTAGCACCCCCAACAAGAAATCCATCTACTTCTGGCAGACGTATATAGCCAGATACAGTATCTGGTGTTACACTACCACCGTACAAAATCCTTACTTCCTCTGCAGCCTTTTTGCCATAAAGCTCTAAAACGTTTAACTTTATTGTTTTAATTGCATTTGCCACATCTTTGGGTTTAGCGGGTTCGCCATTTCCTATAGCCCAAACTGGCTCGTAAGCAATAACTAAAGATCTTACCTCTTCGCTTGTAATATTAGATAAAGCCGAAACAACCTGATCGTGCAAAACTTGATTTGTTTCTCCGCTTAAGCGTTCTATTTTAGTTTCACCAACGCATAAAATTGGTGTAATGCCGTTTCTATACGCTGCCGCAACTTTTTGAGCAGTTTCTGTTAAAGATTCGTTAAAAATATTGCGCCTTTCCGAATGACCAACTATTCCATATTGCACCAAATGGCTTAACATAGTAAAAGATACTTGGCCAGTATAGGCTCCTTCGTCTTTATAATAAGCATCCTGAGAGGCAAGCTTAAATTTACGATGATCTATTTGTAAACTTAAGGGCTGTAATTGTAACATTGGCGGTGCTAACACTACCTCTAGATCTTTATGAATAGGTATTTTTTTATCTAACTTATGAACCAGCAAACTTGCTTGGCTAACATTTAAGTTCATCTTCCAGTTGGCTACTATTAGTATTTTTTTTGTAAGTGTCATAGTTGTATAATTGCTTATGCTTTATATAATATCAAATAATTTTATATTATGCAGATAAAAGCGCCTCTACCCCGGGGAGTTTTTTACCAGCCAGTACGTCTAAACTGGCACCACCACCGGTAGATACATGTCCAAGCTGCTCTCTTAACCCATCTACAGATTCTACATAAGCAACAGTATCACCACCACCAACAATACTAAAAGGCTTATTTTTGTGTCCTGCATGCTCACCGCAAAGTGCCTCGGCAATTATTTTTGTTCCATGAGCATAAGGAGCTGCTGCGCCATTTAAGCCAGGAGTTTCTGTAATACCAGCTGTACCGTTCCAGATAACTGTTTTAGATAGTGCAATTGCCCCGGCTATTGCACTGGCGCTCATTGGCCCAATATCTGCAATAATTTCTTGTTTACCAACAGTAAAACTATGCTTTTTGGGGCGCGCCGGATAAGCCGTAATATCAGCCCATGTATGCTGAGCAATATCTACTACTCTTGTAGGTTTTGCAACATCTATAGCAGTGGTAACAACTACATCGTGTGGTAAATAAAAAGTAAAATTTTGTTCTTTAGATTTTGCATTAGCTCTGCGTAAAATTTCTTTAGCATTTTTAATCGCCCTTGGGTCTACCAAGCTGGCCCCAACTTCGTAACCAAGTGCTAGTAAAAATGTGTTTGCCATTGCCCCCACTACCGCTACGTAATCTGCTTTATCTATAAAGGTATGCAAAAGATCAATTTTATCAGATATTTTTGCGCCACCAACAATAACCGCCAACGGTAATTTTGGGTGTTCTATGGCTTTAGTAATGGTTGTAACCTCGTTTTCTACTAATATACCTGCATAACTAGGTAGATGATGAGTAATAGCTTCTACAGAGGCATGTTTTTTATGAACAACCCCAAAAGCATCTTGCACAAAAATATCAAAACCATCTGCAAGCTGAGTTGCAAAATCATCATCATTTAATAGCTCTTGGTTATAAAATCTAACGTTATCAAATAAAATAATCGCATCATCTGGCTTGTTAGCTAACGCTTCTTTTGCCTGTGTACCAATACAGTCGGGTACAAATATTACAGGCTTATGTAATAAATCTTGCAATTTTTTGGCAACGGGCTCTAAAGATAATTTCTTGTCATAACCATTTTTAGGGCGCCCCAAATGAGCAATAATTCCCAAGCTTGCGCCGCTACCAATAATATGCTCTATGGTGGGTAAGGTTTTTCTTATTCTGTAATCATCTAAAATATCGCCATTTTTGCTAATTGGAACATTAAAATCGGCACGTAAAAGCACTTTTTTGTTAGCCAAACGCACACGATTTACTGTTTTTTTATAGAACAATTTACCACCCCCTATAAAGTCTATTCTACCACTCTTACCTTAATTGTGTCGGTAGTACCCACAACCCCTGGGTGATTACCAGATGCAGTTACAATAATATCGCCCTTTTTAAGTAACTTAGTTTTACGTAGCCAGTCTGCAAACTGAGTTGCCTGTTTGGGGTTATCTTTACGTACAAAAGATTTTGTACCGTAAACTATAGCTAGCTGAGCAGCCACCTTATGGCTACTTGTAATGGCAATTATTGGCAAATCTGGCCTATAGGCTGCAATTTTGTATGCCGTTGCCCCACTTTTAGTTTCTGGCACAATTGCAAGTGCATTTACGTCTTTTGCAAGATCAATTACTGCCTTACAAATAGCATCTTGCCTAGAATTACTTTTTAAAGGTTCATAAACATGATGCGGGGCTTCTAGTAAATGCTGCTCTGTGTAACGTACTATTCGTTTCATAACCGCAATTGTTTCTAGCGGAAAATCTCCACTAGCTGTTTCATCGCTTAACATCACGGCATCTGCACCAATAAATACTGCAGTGGCCACATCACTAGCTTCTGCCCTGGTTGGCTCTGGCGCTTTTGTCATGCTAGCAAGCATCTGGGTAGCAATAATAACTGGTTTTGCGTGTCTTACACCTAAATGCACAATTTTACGCTGAGTAACTGGCACTTCTTCTGGGCTTGTTTCTGTAGCTAAATCCCCTCTGGCAACCATAACGGCATCACTTTCTTGTACAATTGCTTCTATATCGTTTAAGGCAGAGCGAGTCTCTATTTTAGATATTACTCTAGAATTTGCACCAAGATTAATTAATTTTCTTTTAAGATTAACCACATCTTCTGCAGATTGCACAAAACTTAATGCTACGTAATCTACTCCTTGCTCAACCCCAAAAACAATATCTTTATTATCTTTTTGGGTAATAATGTCACCACCAAAGTCTGTATCTGGTAAATTAATGCCCTTTCGAGCAGAGACTTCTCCGGCCGTATCTGCCCTTACATATACAACACCATCTTTTACGGCAGTAACCGTAGTTTTTACTTTGCCGTCAAATATATATAATCTTTCACCACGTTTTACTTTTTTGCTTAAATCGTACTGCATAGGCAAAACACCTTCTCTAGCGTAGTCTGCACCAAAACGCAAAGAAAGGCTTTGCCCAACGCCTATTTTTACTAAACCATCAAAATCGCCCAAACGTATTTTGGGGCCTTGCAAATCTTGAATAATTGCAACTGGTTTGCCAAGTGCTAAACTTGCTTTTTTTACATTAGCAACTACCTGTGCGTGCTGTTCGTATGTGCCATGGCTAAAATTAAGCCTAATACCGTTAGCCCCAGCCTCTATCATTTGATATAGCTTTTCGTAACTAGAAGTTTTAGGGCCATAGGTTACAATAATTTTAGTTCTTTTATAATCTTTAATTTGCTTTTGTGGAGTTGTAACCATATATAATTAATTCTTTTTTAGGCTTATGTTATTTTTATTGTAGCATAACCAGTTAATTTACAGAGTCTAGATATGGTTTTAACTACGTTTTAAAACTATAAAAGCCCCAAAAAGATGAGGTTTTTATAGTGGTGACCCCAAGGAGAATCGAACTCCTATTGCCGGGATGAAAACCCGATTTCCT
>CAYRFD010000037.1:0-9243 GCA_964423475.1 uncultured Candidatus Saccharibacteria bacterium | reverse complement strand
CCTAGTTGACTAAGAACAAAAATTGTGCTAATATTAATGTTGAATTGTGATTGAATCCAAGATGTAGGTATAAAAGTGTACTCTGGGCTTCAGCGGCAATCAGAGAATAACAAACTATAACTATAAAGGATTCTTTTTTTATGTCTTATTATAATAAATCAAATCGCCGTGGACCAAGTGGTTCTTATGGTGGCCCAGGTAGATCTTTTAAACCTGCGCGCAGACAACAAAAACCTAAACATGGCGAATATATAAATCCAAATAAATTTATTAAAGCCGCAAAACCAATTAACCAAGAACAATACGTTCCTAAGCACGCTTTTGCAGATTTTGATGTAGCAGAAAAATTAAAAAACAATTTAACTACTAACGGCTACATCATACCATCGCCTATACAAGATCAGGCAATACCTTATGGTATTGATGGGTATGATATAGTTGGCGTTGCAAACACCGGCACTGGTAAAACAGCAGCTTTTGGAATACCAATTTTGCATAATTTAGTTAGGTTTAATGATGCTTACGCACTAATTGTTGCGCCCACAAGAGAGCTTGCTCAACAAATAGAACAAGAACTTAAAAAAATTGGTAAAGGCAGCGGCTTATTTGCGGCTTTACTAATTGGTGGCACACCAATGGGGCCACAGTTTAATCAACTACGCCATAACCCAAAGATTGTAATTGGTACACCCGGTAGAATAAAAGATCATATAGAACGCAAAACTTTAGATTTATCTGGTTTTAATATGGTTGTACTAGATGAAGTAGATAGGATGCTAGATATGGGCTTTTTGCCAGACGTAACATCTATTTTAGAAACACTATCTTCAGAAAGACAAAGTTATTTCTTTTCTGCAACTTTAGATGCGCGCGTAAAAACACTAATTACAAAATTTGCTCCTAAGCATGTTACTATATCTGTTAAAACCGCAGACTCAAGTGATAGCGTAGAACAAAATGTCGTTCATTTTAACGCTGGTACAAATAAAATTGAACGCCTACACGATATACTTATAGAACATAACGATATTAAAGTAATAATATTTGATGAAACTCAAAGAAACGTAGAAAAACTTAGTAAAGAACTTACCGAAAGAGGCTTTAAGGCCGATAATATTCATGGTGGTAAAAGCCAGGGTCAAAGAAAACGCGCCCTAGACCAGTTTAAAGCAAACAGATCTAATATATTAGTAGCGACAGATGTTGCAGCTCGCGGGATAGACGTACCCGATGTAACACATGTTATAAACTACTCTGTGCCGCATACTTACGACGATTACGTGCACAGAATTGGCCGTGCTGGCCGTGCAGGAAAAACCGGTAAAGCACTAACGTTTATACAAAAGTAACTAATTTAAAATACTTACTTTAAACCATCTTTAGAAGGCTTACTATTTTTATCTAGCATCTTTTGTTGCTTTTTTGTAGTATTAATTGTTTGTTTTAAAACCTCTAATAAAGACTCGGCATGAGTATGGCTCATACCAACTCTAGCTACAGCCATAGTATGATCATCGGCCCCCAAAGATTGCAAAAAATTTATAACTAAACCGTGCTGATTTGATTTTACATGTACCATGTCTGTGTATAAAATACGTACATCACCCGCCGTGACATAAGCTTTTACGCTATTTACTTGATCGTCTGACCCTACGCTAGAAATACCCGTTTTATCTTGATCGTAACCGGCTAATCTCCATAAGCGTAAAGCATCGTCTTCTTTTAGGCCAAAGTGGCTAATTAACAATAAAACTATATCTTCTGATGGTTGGTGCGTGCCCGCCTCTAGCTGATTTATTATAGCAACATCTGTTTCTACGGCACCACTAACATCAATAACAGATTCGTTAGCCTGTTCTCTGATTTTTTTTAGAGTAACGCCAAACTTATGATAAGGGATTTTATTCATATTTTAAAACACCTTGTTTACACTATTTATTATACTACACATATTACACTCGGTACACATGCGCCCAACCACTTTAACAAAAAATATGTACTACCAGTTTATTTAATCTTAAATAACTAGCAGATTTGTATAGTGGGAGCTATACTTACAGTATGGATGTCTTAGAAAATGAGCTACTTAAATATCACACAACCATGAAGGTTGGCGGCCCTGCTAAATATTTTATTACAGCTAATACAATACATGAGCTAATTGAGGCGTACAAATTTGCCAAACAAAAGAATCTCCCACTAGAAGTAATTGGAGACGGATCAAACATAATATTCACAGATAGCGGTTTTGATGGGGTTGTGGTTAAGAATAATACTAAAGGCTTTAAACTTAATAGCAATGGTATCTTAAAAGTTAATGCTGGAGAAAAATGGGATGAAGTTGTTAAAAAAAGCGTACAAGCTAATTTTAGTGGGCTAGAAGCCCTTTCTTGGATTCCGGGAACTGTAGGTGGTGCACCCGTAAATAATATTGGTGCATACGGGCAAGAATGCAAAGATACTCTATTAGAAATTGAGGCTCTAGATACAACCTCTGGTAATATAGTTACCCTAAACAATAAACAATGTAATTTTTCATATAGAGACAGTATATTTAAGTCATTAAATAGACATAAATATATAATACTATCGGTTACTTTTGCATTGAATAAAGTATCCTCAGGCCAACAATACAATATACCTAATTATAAGTCTTTACGTCAAAAACTAATAGATTTAAAAATTAATAATCCTACAATAAAAGATGTTCGTAATGCTGTTATTAAACTCCGTAAAAGTAAGCTACCTGATCCTACAAAAATTCCTAATACTGGCTCTTTTTTTAAAAACCCAATTGTTAGCAATATAAAATATAGTTTACTTTTAAAAAAATACGCTAATATGCCCGCATATTCATACAGCTCAACAGAAAAAAAATTATATTCTGGTTGGCTATTAGAAACGGCTGGATTAAAGCAATATTCATGCAACGGTATAGGACCTTACCAAAAACAAGCCTTAGTTATAGCAAATACCAAAGATGGTAATTATAAAGATTTAGAAATTGTGTTTAAACATATTCAAAAAACAGTATATGATGTTTTTGAGATTAAACTAGAGATAGAACCAGAGATTATAAAATGAGTGTCTCTAAAAAATCATTATTAAAACATCTAGAAAAGGTAAACCCCAATACGACAGAATACGATATTGAGGTTATCTCTGTTGCCTATGATTTTGCAGAAGAAGCCCACAAGGGCCAAAAACGTGCCAATGGAGACCCCTACATGAAAGGCCATTGTGGGCCAGTTGCTAAACATATTATAGACATGGGAATGGATACAACATTAATTTGTGCTGCTTTACTACACGACACCATAGAAGACACCGATGTTACAGAAGAACAAATTACAGAAAAATTTGGTAAAGAAGTAGGTAAGTTAGTTGCCGGAGTAAGTAAATTAGGAAAATTAAAATATAGAGGTAATGAACGCCACGTAGAAAGCTTACGTAAATTTTTTGTATCTGTAGCGCAAGATGTTAGAGTGGTTATATTAAAATTAGCAGACAGATGGCACAACTTAGAAACTTTACAATATTTGCCAGAGCCTAAACAGCAACGCATAGCTTTAGAAAGTATTATGATATATGCACCTCTAGCCTCAAGATTAAGCATGGGTAAAGTTGTTTCTATTATTAATGATCTAGCTTTTCCTTATGCATACCCAGAAGAATATAATAGAACAAAAAATTTAATGATTGCCCGTCTTAAAAAAGCTGATGGTACAATTAAAAAAATGTACCGTGGTATTATGGTTGAGTTATCAGAAAATCTAGAATACACACCAACAATAGATAAGCGCGTAAAAGGAACTTATAGTTTATATAAAAAATTAGAACGTAAAAGGTGGAACATAGAAGAAATTTTTGACATTGTTGCATTAAGAGTAATCACAAAATCTGTAGCCGACTGCTACCGTGCAATGGGGGCTGTACATAATCATTGGCGTCCTGTTCCCGGTAGAATAAAAGACTACATAGCTGTTCCAAAGCCTAACGGGTATCAAAGCCTACATACAGCCGTATTTACTGGAGACGGACCTATTGTAGAAATACAGTTTAGAACATTAGAAATGCACGAATTCAATGAATACGGAGTTGCAAGCCATCATTACTATAAATCTGGACCAAATACCAAACATGATCCTCAAGAAAGCTTTGCCTGGATAGAACAATTACGTGAGTTTCAAAATGCCGATGTATCACCACATATATATTTAAAACGATTAAAAACAGATTTTTTTCAGGATCGTATTTTTTTGTTTACCCCAAAGGGTGATGTTATTGACCTGCCAGTTGGCGCCACAGTATTAGATTTTGCGTATGCCGTTCATACAGAAATTGGCTCTCACGCGGCCGGCGGAAAGATTAACGGTAAATTTGTTGCATTAAAGACAGTTCTGCATAGCGAGGATATTGTAGAAATTACAACAAATAGCAAATCTAGGCCTAGCGACAAATGGCTGGAATTATGCGTTACATCTACCGCCCAGGGTAGAATAAGAAAATTTTTAAAACATAAAAAATTATAATTTTAACTATCAGAAGGTAAAGGAAAACTACTTGAAAATTCTTTTACTTGTACGCGAATACTATCTAGTTTTTTATCATCATCATGATTTTTTAGAGATTCCACAATCCAATTAGCTAATTGTTCCATATGCTCTGTTTTAAAACCCCTAGTAGTAACTGCTGGAGTACCTAGTCTTATACCGCTTGGCCTAAAAGGAGGCAATGTATCATCTGGAATAACGTTTTTATTTGTTGTTAAACCAGCTTTATCTAAAGCCTTTTCGGCCACACTACCATCTATATCTAAAGATGCCTTAACATCTATAAGCATTAAATGATTATCTGTTCCGTTTGTAATTAATTTAAAACCATTTTTCATTAAATTATTTGCCAACACATTAGCATTTGTAACAACCTGTTTAGCATATTCTTTAAACGCTGGCTGAGAAGCTTCATCAAAAGCAACTGCTTTTGCAAGAATATTATTCATATGAGGGCCTCCCTGCATACCAGGAAAGATTGATCTGTCTACTAATGTAGGAATATTTTCTATAGTTTTTTCTGGTGCTTTTAATGGGTTACCCACATGGCCCTTAGTAAGAATCATACCGCCCCGTGGGCCTCTTAGGGTCTTATGAGTTGTAGTTGTAATAACATGAAAACCATAATCAAATGGGTTTTTAGCTACTCCACCAGCAATTAATCCAGCAATATGGGCCATATCGGCCATTAGTAACGCCCCTACCTCATTACCTATTGCAGCAAACTTAGCGTAATCTAGTTCTCTTGGGTAGCAACTAAACCCTGCTAATATAATTTTTGGTTTATGTTTAAGGGCTAAAGTACGTAAACCATCATAGTCAATCTCGCCCGTTTCAACATTCTTCATTTTGTATCTAACAAAATTATATAAATGAGCACTGCGCGTAACTGGTGAACCATGAGTTAAGTGCCCACCATGAGATAAATCCATAGCTATCACGGTGTCACCTGGGTCTAACCAAGCACTATATACTGCTTCGTTGGCGGGTGCACCACTATGGGGCTGTACATTAGCATGATCTGCCTTAAACAACATTTTTGCTTTTTCGATTGCAAAAGATTCAACCTTATCGGTGTTTTGTTGGCCACCATAATATCTGCGGTTAGGGTATCCCTCTGAATATTTATTAGTAAATACGCTGCCCAATGCATTTAAGACATCTTTACTAACATAATTTTCCGATGGTATAAGCTCTAAACCCTCGTGTTGACGTTTTTGTTCTGCATCTAAAAGTTCTTGAAGATATGAATTATTTAACATATAAGTATTATACAATATATAAAATACATTTTACATAGATTACCTTATTTGATATAAATAATGTTATATGAGTACAAATAACGCTAAAATAGGTCAATTAATTACTAAAATACGCCAAGAAAGAGGTCTTACCCAAGCAGAATTTGCTAGGCGCCTTGGCACAAGCCAGTCTGCAATAAATAGAATAGAACAAGGCAAGCAAAACTTAAGCCTAGAAACTATTTCTAGAATCAGCACAGCCTTAGGCCGTGATATTGTTACGCTTAACCCAAAAGCCTTAAGCTTTGAAATTAATGGTGGTAAAGAAATTAGTGGTGAAATAACCATGAAATCATCTAAAAATGCCACCGTTGCAATACTTGCCGGAGCTCTTTTAAATAAAGGCGTAACATATATAGAAAATGCCCCTCGCATAGAAGAGGTTTTTAGGCTTTTAGAGGTTTTAGAAAGTATTGGAGTACAGGTGCGCTGGGTAAACGGTGTAGATTTAGAACTAAAACCACCAGCTAAGCTAAAACTAGAAGATATTAACGTAGAGGCTGCTAAAAAAACGCGTAGCATTATAATGTTTATTGGCTCTATTATGCATTATGAAAAAAAGTTTCAATTGCCTTATGCGGGTGGTTGCCACTTAGGTAAACGTACAATTGCCGCTCATGAATACGTGTTAGAAAAATTTGGTGTAAAAATTGAAACAACAGACGGAAAATACACCTTGACTGTAAATAAAAAACAGCCCGGCCGCGTAACAATGTACGAAATGAGCGATACTGCAACAGAAAATGCCCTACTTGCCGCCGCCTTAACAGAAGGTAAAACCGTTATATCATTTGCAGCCTGTAATTATATGGTGCAGGATTTATGCTTTTTTTTGCAAAAGCTAGGGGTTAAAATAGAAGGTATTGGCACCACAAGCCTAACCATCCACGGCGCAAAGTCTATTAACAAACGTGTTAAATATCATTCCGGAGAAGACCCTCTAGAAGCAATGTTGTTTATTACGGCGGCAGCGGTTACAAACTCTAAAATTACGGTAAAACGCGCTGCTATAGACTTTTTAGAATTAGAGCTTTTAAAACTCGAAAAAATGGGATTAAGATTTGACTATAGCGAGGTATACCCATCTTATAATGGCAAAACGCGTTTAGTAGATATTACTACTCATCACCATGATGGGCTAACCGCTTTAGGAGATAAGATCCACCCATTACCTTACCCTGGCATAAATATAGATAATTTGCCATTTTTTGTGCCAATTGCAGCTATTGCAAACGGTGAAACACTTATTCATGACTGGGTTTTTGAAGATAGGGCATTATATTTTACAGAACTAAACAAATTGGGGGCAAAAGTTAGATTATTAGACCCACACAGAGTTATAGTAGATGGCCCCACCAAGTTTAAAGCTACAGAAGTTATTTGCCCACCCGCCCTACGCCCCGCAACAATCATTTTAGTTGCTATGCTGGCCGCTCCAGGGCGCTCAGTGTTACGAAATGTATATTCTATAAACCGTGGCTACGAATCGCTTGCTATGCGCCTGAGAGAGCTTGGCGCAGATATAAAAACACTTCACGAGCTATAGTTAATGATATATTTTGTGGTATAATTACTCTGTTATAACGTATTTATGCGGGATTCGTATAACGGCTAATATATAAGTTTTCCAAACTTAGGACGGGGGTTCGACTCCCCCATCCCGCACCAAAATGGTACCTGCCCCGGTAGCTCAGAGGATTAGAGCGATGGGCTTCTATCCCACAGGTCGGGGGTTCGAATCCCTCCCGGGGTACCAATTGAAAAATTATGTAATTATAAAATTTATGAATATAAAAGTTATTTGTTTAAATTTGTGGCAAGGTGGCAATTTAATGGATAATATTATTGATTTTTTACAATCTGAAGATGCCGACATTTTAATGTTACAAGAAGTATACAGTGGCACAGATCTAAAATTACCCCGCAATTATAGATCTTTAGAGGTATTAAATAGCAATCTAAGTTATAAATACCAACATCATGCCCCAACTATGTTAGATAGAGTACCGGAAGGCAAAATAGAACAAGGTAATGCAGTATTTTCTAAATTACCAATCATAAATAGTGAAGTAACTTTTTTTGATATACCCTACAGAGAGCGCGACGCTTTTAACCCAAAAGAGTTCACCACTACACCGCGCAATTTGCAGCACGTAACAATAAAATTGCAAAACCAAAATTTAGATGTTTTTAACTTTCAGGGTGTGTGGGACATGAAAGGTAATAGATATAGCCCAGAGCGCCAAAATATGTCAAAAGTAATATTAGAACAAACAAAAGACTATAAAAATGTTATTATAGCTGGCGACACAAATGCTACGCCAAATAATCAGGCCATAAAAGACTTAGAATCAGGTTTTACAAATGTCTTTAAAGGCGAACTTACAACCACTTTTAATATGAAGCATAAAACCCTTCCCGGGTACGCAACGGCTGTGGTAGATGCAATTTTTGTTAGCCCAAATATAAAAGTAACTAAACACTATTGTCCTAATATTGATATATCAGACCATTTACCTCTAGTTGCAGTGCTTAATATCAGTAACAAATAAGTTTTTAATAAACATTTTTTTGAGTAACAATAGTTCTTAAAGAAACATCATGTGCGTCTGTAGGCAAATTTTTAATTTTGTTTTGTTCATAGCATAAACCAATTGTATAAGCGTTATTTTGTTTTATTAAAAATTTATCATAATAACCCTTGCCATAGCCCAAGCGATTTTTATTACCATCAAACGCTAGTGTTGGCACTATAATTAAATTATATTTAAGATTATCTGGAGCAATAATTATATTTTTTGGTTGCAATATGCCATAGGGGCCATCAACAAAATTATTATTAACTATTTGAGAACTGATCATATTATTATCTACCAAAACAGGTACATATGTTTTGATTTTATTATTAATAAAAAAATCTAATAATTTTAATGTGCTGGGCTCTTTATTATATGAAATATAGCAATGTACTGATTTGATTTTTATACTACTTACTATACTAATGGTATTTTTATAAATATTTGCATTATAGGTATCTAAAATATCTTTTGGTATGTTAGATCTAATACTAAGTGCTTGGTTACGAATTTGTTGCTTAGTTTTCATGCTATTTTACAAAATAATTAAATAGTTCTTTATAGTTGCTATATACAAAATCTGGTGGGATTTTTAAAGATAAAAATTCTTTTTTAGTATGTCTAATAGCAAAACCTAACGTAAATAAACCGGCTGCTTTTGCAGATTCAATACCGCGTGGGTGGTCTTCAAAGGCACAAACATATTTTCTGTCTATGTCATTTAGTTTTAAAGTTTTAAATGCAAGATCAAAAGCTTCTGGATGCGGCTTAGCATTGTAAATATCATCTTTAGAAACAATTGTATTTACTTTA
>CAYRFD010000036.1:0-10122 GCA_964423475.1 uncultured Candidatus Saccharibacteria bacterium | reverse complement strand
ATATAGTTACGCCACTACTATTTGCTCCAAAACTTAGCATAAATAAACCAATAAATAACAAAACTAAAAAGCTAATAAAAGTAAGCCCAAAACGTAACGACTGTGCAAGTGTTGTACGTGCAACCGGCACACCAAAATTCTTCATTCTAAAACCCAAATATGTAAAACCGGCTACCCCGCCACTAGGGAACACGTTATTAATAAAGTTTAGCTCTAGTGCCACTCTAAGCATGTTTCGGCGCGATATATGCTTATATAAATGTCTGTCTGTATCACTATTAAAAAAACTATAATAAATCATCCCAACAGCAAAAAAATTAATAATTTGCATAGGAATCATAAGTACTAAAACATACCAATTTGCGCCACCTATTTCTTGCAAGCCATTTACTATATCAGACCAAGAAAATGCTATTAAAACTAGCAAAGCTACAATAGTAACAATATTAATAATTAGTTTTGCTTTGTGCGATATCATAAACTGCTATAAATTATACGCTATTTTATTACAAGTAGTAATAAAATATGCTTAAACATTTAAATATACAGTAGTGTTTTACGCTGTTTAGGGCTATAATAATGCCATTATGATACTTGCAATTTTAGGTAGACAACCCGCCATTGGCCTTGCAGAGCTAGAAAGCCTTATTGGGCCAAATAATATTACGCCAATTACAAATAATCTTGCGTTAATTAATCACACTAATTTACCTTTTAATCCAAACAATGTTGGTTCTGTTATAAAATTTGCAAATATTATTCCACAAACTGCTACACGGTCTTTACCGGCTTTAGAAAAATACAGTGCTAAGTTTATTATTAACCTATACCCCGCCCAAACCGCCGGCAAAATTAAACTTGGTTTTAGCGATTATTCTGGCACATTATCTCGCCAAGAACTGCTTAGATTAGGCCTTTCTGTTAAAAAAACGCTCAAAAAAAACGGCTATTCTGCAAGAGTTGTGCCAAATACATCTCCAACACTTGGTAGCGCCCAAATTATTCACAATAGCCTAACCAAGCAAAACGGTGCCGAGCTAATTATTTTTAAGCAAAATGGCAGTTTACAGCTTGCCCATACCATTCACGAACAAAATATAGAGGCCTACGCTGCGCGCGATCAGGCCAGGCCAAAAAGAGACGCTCGTGTTGGCATGCTGCCACCTAAACTGGCCCAAACCATTATTAATTTAGCTTCTGGCCCACACAAACCAAACCAAACACTGCTAGACCCATTTTGTGGCACTGGGGTAATTTTACAAGAGGCTCTTTTAATGGGCTATAACGTTTACGGAACAGATATAGAACCCAAAATGATACAATATTCTAAAGATAATTTAGATTGGCTAAAAAATAAAATACCAAGTGTAAAAGACACCGTTACGCTAAACCAAGGCGATGCCACCAATTACAACTGGCAACCAACAATAAATATTATTGCATCTGAAAGCTATTTAGGCCGGCCCTTAACCCAAGCTCCATCTCCTACAGATATGCAAAGCCTTATAAGTTCTGTAAATACGCTACATAAAAAAATATTTGCCCATATTGCCACACAAATAACATCTGGCACGCGTATTTGCTTGGCTGTGCCTGCTTGGCACGTTGGCAGCCGCTTTATGACGCTGCCAGTACTTGACCAACTGCACAACTTGGGGTACAATAAACTAGAATTTAAGCACGCAAAACCACAAGATTTGATCTATGCTCGAGCCGATCAAATAGTGGGCAGACAATTAGTTGTGTTGCAAAAAAAGTAGTAAACCCATAAATAAGGAGTATTTATGTCCCACGTTAAAGCTGGTGGAACCAGTAAAAACAATCACGATAGCCCTGGCCAACGTCTTGGTGTTAAATTATTTGGTGGCCAAGCTGTAAAAAAAGGCCAAGTTATTATAAGACAAGTTGGCCAAACCAAACTTGCTGGCAAAGGCACTTTTATTAGCAGAAACTTTACCATACATGCCGCCAAAGATGGCATAGTAACTTTTGCAAAACGCAAAAAACGTACCTACACTGGCAAAACCGTTCCTCGCATAGAAGTCACCGTATTATAAACATAGTATTATTTATTTTATTAAACCGCAGCAATCTCGCGAATAATATCTACTGTACGGCGATAGTCCCAACCACTATCGGGAGATTTTTCTATTGGCCCAACATATTTTTGAGCTGGATCGATAATAAATACATTACCGTCTTCGTCAGTAAATCGTGCCCACGCGTGTCCTGAACCATCAATAACGCGTTGGCTACTTCTGTCTATTGAGATACTGCCCTTGAGCAAACCCTCGTTTATCATGCGTTCTACAATATATGCTGAAAGCACCGCCTGCGTACGGCATACGCCAACACCCTCGTCTATATAGTAGCCAAGATCAATTTTTTTACCATTTGCCGCTAACGAGTTTGTAGCATCTAAGTTATAGTCAAGAGATTCACATACAATTAGGAATACTGCTTGCAACTTAGATTCTAAATCGGGATTTAAATTGGGTCTCATGATTCTACGTATACCTCTTAATGATGTACTACTATGCTCTGAAGCTCTTAATCTCTTTAATACCATATCATAAACTTTATTTAGCGCGTCGGGATATTGTTCATCATCAATTACTATTGCTTCACCCCCCGACCCACCAACAGGATATACACCGCGATTTATCGGTGTATCTCGGGCTATGATTGGTCTACCAGAATACATACCATACCCCCAACCCGGGTTTTCGATTTCTGAGGTATAGAAATGACCCTTGCCTACATCATGAACATAGTCTGACACCCTAAGGGTATAGTCATATTTAACTTCACTCGTTTCTACCAGTTCACCTGGTGCATGGATTGCCGAGCCATTAGATGAATGGTCTTGTATTGTAATAACCCCATCTTTACCAAAAATAACCGAAACGTGCCTGCGTGAAATATAAGGGTTAGAGCCCAAACCTAGATCCTTACCTTCAACGGTATCTCTACCAAGTGTTATTGTCTCATTATCATCAATTTCAATGTACCTCGCACCTACGCGTTCACTACTTTCTTGAGGCCCATCTCCTATATGTGTTGACACATTCACAAGAACGTAGGGTTTATCAAATACACGCTTAACGCCGCTGCCGTCAATATCGTAAGGCCCGTAACGACCATCTGGAGTTAACTTAAAGCCAACGTCTAATATAATTATCCTCTCCGGTTGCCCATCTCTCTCAGGCCTTGGATCTATGGGATCTGCTGGGTTAAGATCAATAACACCACAAATAGCTAATTCTTCTACACCTAACTTAGTTCTTTCTGAAAAATGTAATATTCTTTCTTTAGTTATCCCACGCTCAGAACCGTTTGTTGCTGGTGATTCTTGTGCCCTGGTAAAACCTGGAACTTCACTAATGAGATCCGTTTTGGGTGTAAAACTTGTACTTGTAGGTAATGTATTGGACATGTTTGTTGTAGCTTATTTACTAATTTAAATATAGCATAAGTTTTGTTTTTTGTCAATTATAAATTACAAAATGTAGTTATTAAATATCTAAATGGTGCTTAATGCGTTCTACAACATCGGCTATAACAACTTGGCTTTTTACTAAGTAGTCATCGGCACCAAGCTCTTGTGCACGTTCTTTGTCTGCATCTTGACTAAGGGCTGTAAGCATAATAATACGAATATTTGTGGTTTCTGGTGTGTTTTTTAATATATCTAGAACATCAAAGCCACTAACTTTGGGCATCATAACGTCTAACAAAATTAAGTCTGGTTTAAATGATATAGCTGCAGCTAAGGCTTCTTCTCCGTTAGCTACGCGTTGTACATTAAAACCTTCTGCTTGCAAACGAGCAACATATACGGCGGCTAGACCTTCGTCATCTTCTACCATTAATATCTTTTTTTCTAATGCGTTGTTTTGTTGTGTATCCATATCTTTATAGTACCTGACTTATACCCTTTTATGCAACAAAAGCATTATGGTTGACTAGTTAATTTTTGTATTGCAGCATCAAACTGGGGATCTTGCTTATTTTTAAAGTTTTCTTCTGTTAGCTCTATTTTTTGATCTGGGGCAATACCATCTTTGTTAATATTTTTACCACTTGGCGTATACCATCTTGCAACTGTAACTTTAAGTGCCCCACCATCATCAAACTGAACTACTTCTTGCACACTGCCTTTACCGTAGGTAGTTACACCAACCAATGTGGCTGCACCATTATCTCTTAAAGCACCGGCCATAATTTCGCTTGCGCTTGCGCTACCCTCGTTTATAAGCACCACTGTAGGCACACCCAACAACGTGCCATCTTTGGTAGCCTTAAAGCTTTCTACAACTTTATCATCGCGCTTTTCTTCTACAATTACTTGGCCTTTTTTAAGCCAATTTCCAGAAACTTTTACGGCACCGTCTAAATACCCGCCTGGGTTATTACGCAAATCTACAACAATTCCTTTAACGTTTTTTAGCTTAAATTCTGTAATGGCCTTTTCTACCAAGGCTACCGTATCTGTGCCAAAACTATTGATTTTAATTACCCCGATAGTATCGTTTTGGGCATAGCTTGTTTCTACGCTAGGAATACTTATGGTTTCACGGACTACGTTAAATTCTAGAGGCTCGCCATTACGTACAACATTTAATTTAACATTTGTACCCTTTTCTCCACGTATGCGTTTTACCGCCTCTGCTGTTGAAAGACCTGTTGCATCTTGATCATCAATTTTTATAATTATATCTCGCGCCTTTAAACCAGCCTTTTCTGCTGGGTAACCACTTAGTGGAGTTTCTACAATTACGTAATCTCCATCTTTTGCAAGCACAGCACCTATGCCCTCGAAGGTACCATTTAGCTGAGAATCAAATTCGGCGGCTTCTTCTTTATCTAAATAAGTTGTATAAGGATCTCCTGCGGCGTCTACCATTCCCTTTTTCATGCCGTTAATTAGGGCAGCTTCATCTAGAGGGCCATCAAACTTTTGTTTAAGCTTATTATAAACCTCTGTTACGCTAGAATAATCTAGTTTATTAGGTAGATCCTGGTTGCTTTTTATGGCAGATTGGCTAAAAGATAAGCTCCACCTACCGCTACCAATTTGCAAGCCTGCAAAAAATACACCGCCAATTATTAAAGCAATAAAAAACCCACGCAAAAACTGTTTGCCCAAAGAAACTTTTTTGGGTTTTTTGGAGCCTATTTTTATTTCTTCCATATTCAATTATTATACTACAGCTTAATGATTATTAAAATAAACTTTAGCGTTTATCTTATGTGCTATAATTTTAGTAATAATTATGGCTTACAAAAATATATGTAATTTACTCCAATCTAACGTTTGGGCTGATTTTAATAAAGCTCTTAACAGACAAGTTTTTGAGCAATCTGTTAATGGCTGGCAATTTAACGCTATTGCAGAGTCTGGGTACGGTAAAGCTGGTAAACTTTTTAAAAGACTTTACACACCCTATGGGCCATACGCAATAAACGATACTGCACTTACAGAGGCTTTAAATAAATTAGAGCAAATTGCAAAAAACAATAAGGCAGATTACATAAGAATAGACCCTACCACACCCCTACAAAATAGCCAGCTTTTATTAAATTTAGGGTACATTAAAACTGCCCGCAATTCTCAACCACCGCAAACACTAATTATAGATTTATCTGATAATTTTGATGATGTTTTAAAAAACATGAGCAAAACAAATCAATATTTGTGGCGCAAGGCATTTGATAACAACATATCTTTTAAACTATTTTATAAATCAGATGAGTTAAAACCATTTATAGATATGGTTAATACTACAGCCCAACGTAATAATGCAATTTTTCATAGCGGCAATTACTATAAAACTTTATTAGATACAATAGGCCCACAAAAAAATGCGTGCTTAATTTACGCTTATTTAGATAACAAACCAGTAGCTGGTGCTATTTTTGTTGATGATACAAAAACAAAAACTCGTTATTACATGTATGCCGGGGCATTTGCCGAGGCCCGAAAAGTTAGTGCGGCGTCTCCCCTGTTAGTTTATGCTATGCAACAAGCAAAACAACAAGGATTAACGGCTTTTGATTTGTTTGGGGTTTCTCCTATAGATCAGCCCAACCATAAATGGGCGGGCTTTAGCAAATTTAAACGTTCTTTTGGAGGCACAGAAGTTACTTATAATGGAACTTACGAAAAGCCCTTAAGCAAAAAATACAAATTACTGCAATCGGCCCGAAAAATTTATCAAAAATTACCAGTATAAAACTCTAGACTTAAAAATATACAAAACCAGTTACAGTTGAATCGCTAGTATTTACAACCCTAGAAGTATAAGTGCCGTCTAATCTCATATTATATTCACTAATCCTAAACTGGCTACCTCCATTTAAAACTTCTTCTACATAAGCTACGTGCCCATAGGGGCTACCCCTAAAATTAAATGATACAGCAGCACCAACGCGTTGAGCCAACAGCTATACCTTTTGCGGCCGCCCTAGAATACCATTGTCCGCCATTACCAAGCCATCTTACAGCGCTACTGTGGCCATTGCCGGCAATTCTGAAAGCAACATAAGATGTGCAGTTACGCATGTAATAAGTCCATTCGTCTATTACCCTGCCGTCTGGCATTTGCCAAACAAAATCGTAACATGGCCCATCTACACGCCCGGTACCAACACAAACTGCGCTTCTATAAGGGTATGATGAACTTACTGGAGCACTGGGTGCTGGGGTTGGTGCTGGTGCTGGTTGAGCACCATTAGGGTTGCTGGCACTTGTTTGATTGTTAGTGTCTTGAGCTGGAGCAACAGTTGGTGCACTAACCTGAATAACGGGCTCTGGGGTGCTAACAAACACACTTTGTTTAACAATTTCTTCTTGGGCGGCACGCTGTTCGGCAAGCAACTGCTTTGACCTTTCACGATATTCGCCCTCTTGACCCTGTGTTTGTGCCAAAACTTGCTGTTTTTCTGTTTTTGCAGAGGCTACCAGCGCTTGTTGGGCTTTTTGCTGTTCTAATAATTTAGCCTGCTCTTCTTGTTGAGATTTTATTTGGTCTTTAAGCTTAATTACCTTTTCTGCAGAATCTTGCACACCAGACTTTAAGCGTTCTAGGTAGGTTTGTTCGTTAAAAAAGGTAGTAAAGCTATCGCTACCTACTAGTAGTTCTACTGTAGATGCACCACCTTTTTTATATAGAGCTACTACACTGGCACGCAGTAGTTCTTTTTGACGATCTAGCTCTGTTTGAGCTTGTGTGTATTTTTGCTCTAGTTCGTTTGCCTTTAGGCCTGCTAGCTCTGTTTGAGTATTTAAGGTAGAAATTTCGTTATCTAATTGAGATATCTTTTTTTGTAAACTGTCTGCTTCTCCTGCAAGTGCATCGGCCTTAGCATTATTAGCTTTAATTTGTTGCTCTAATTGATCTTTTTTTTGCTGTAGCTGGCTAGTTGTAGCTGCATTTGCTGTATTTTGGCTATTAATAGGATATACGCTAAAACCAACTACTAGCAGCACAAGTATTATTGATATACTAAAGAACTGAAGATAATTTATTGGTTTGTTGCGCAGCATTTTTTTATTTTATTATTACTATTTTAGTATGCTCTCTATAAGCATAAGTGTCAAGATACTTATGGCAAATAAAACACATAATTACATTTATTTAATAATTAATCTGCACTACTTTCTTCTAAATATTTAGTTTCTAGTCCTTTTAACTTACCTAAAAGCTCGTTAGCGTATTTAATTATTAAACTTCTATCTAAAATTATTTCAGTTTTTTCTGAGTCATCAACAAGACTAATAGCCACAAATACCGCTGCCGTCTTTGTGCTACCATCTTGTTCAACAATATAATCTTCAGTAAATGGACTATCAAATATCATATTACACAGAGTCTCAACCGCATCAATGTATTTTTGAAATTCTCCTTTTTGATCTCTTTGTATGCATGAAGCTTCTTGAGATATAGATAATGCCTGTACATAATAATCCTTTGCCCTCGTATATTCTTTACTATCGGGTGATACACCGTTCTCATCACATTCAGCTCGTAATAATTCGTCTGTAGTTTTTATATATTCTTCTAAAGTATCCAGCAAAGAAGGTTCAGGCCCTAGTGCATCCTTAGCAATTGCTACTGCATCAGTAAACACCTGAGCGCCTCTTTCTTCAATTTGATCTAAAAATTTTTTATTCAAACTTACGCTTAGATCATTAATTAATAATAATAATTGAGCCCTATCATCTACACCAAGGCTTTTGCCGTCTATTGTAAAACTACCGAAAAGATTTTTAGTTTCTTTAATATTATCTATATTACCAACGCGAATACCATACTGATGCAATTTCTTAGCAACAAATTTTGTACATATCTCTACAGACTGAACATTACTATATAATATTTCATTTAGTTGGCTTATATCTTTTTTTAATAAATCGCTAAAGCTACTATTTTCTATTCCATATTGTTCCCTTGAAGGACTTATTTCTTTACTCATTATTTTTTTATTATCTTTTTTAAAAATAGATGTAGACGTAAGGGTCGTTGGCACTAATTATGCGTTCAGAATAGTTACCCGTCCAGGCTGGAACATTATATTCGCTTATCTTTACCCTACCATCAGACAGTATGGCATCTACATGAGCCACGTGTCCGTAATAACCAAAGTTCCATACTGCAATTGCACCTACCTTGGGCTGACTACCCGTTGGTATGCCGGCAGCTCTAGCGTTTGCAGGCCATTGATTTGCATTGCCACGACCGCCCCAATAAGGCATGTGTCTACCACTAGAAGCAACTTTAAAAGCAGCATAACTAACACATTCACGACTATACATACCCCAATCATCTACATAAGCATCTAATGGAGCATTTGCCCATTTATCTGGATAACCACCACCAGAATAAGAGCTAACAACAACCGTACTACGAGAAACAATTTCTGCTAATAATTGCGTTTGCTGAGCCTTTAACTCTTCTGATATAGCACGATATTTAGATTCTTCGCCCTGAGTTTGAGCTAACAAATTGCTACGCTCTTGGCGAGTAGACGCTATACTAGCCCTAACTTCTTCTTGTTTTTTTAATAAGCTTTTTTGTTCATCTTTTTGAGTTTGTATTTGCTGTTTTAGTGCTATAACCTTTTCTGTAGATTCTTGAACTCCAGTTTTAAGACGTTCTAGGTAGGTTTGTTCATTAAAAAAGGTAGTAAAGCTATCGCTACCTACTAGTAGTTCTACTGTAGATGCTCCACCTTTTTTATATAGGGCTACTACACTAGCACGCAGTAGTTCTTTTTGGCGGTCTAGTTCGGTTTGGGCATTTACTAGTTCTATCTCTAGCTGAGATAACTTGTTATTTATTAAGGATATTTGTGTATCGGCGGCGGCTATTTGGCCATCAAACTCGGCAATTTTGGCTTTTAGGGTTTCTCCTTGTGCGGCTAAATCTGTAGCTGCGGCGTTTGTTTGATCAATTTTTGCTTGCAATTCTGCAGCTCTGGCACGGAGTTCTGTTAAGCTTTCTGCTTGGGTAGTTTTTGTGGGCGATACATATATGGCCCCTATTGCCAATACAAAAACAAAGATTGCTATTATGCTATAAAATCGTAGTTGATATTTTTTTATTGTTTGCAGCATTTTTTGTATTCTTTTAACTAAGCCTAATTTTATCACACTTTTAACATAAGCGTCAAGCCTATTTTGCGTCATCTTCACCCCCCACCAATAAAAGTAAATTTATAAACTTTGCTTATTTTACCAATGCTTAATTTTAAGATAACGGTTCATTGCCAAACTACTAGATATTACGCCAACCAACACTCCTAAAAAGATAGAGCCCAAATACATTAAAACAATATTTAGTGGATCACTTAATAGTGCATAGGTTTCTATAAATTCGGCATTATTTGCTATTTTACTACCTAAAGATCTTATAACCACAATAACCAAAGAAGTAGAGATTATCCCCGCTACTATGCCGTACATGCTAGATTCTACCAAAAATGGACCCCTAATATACCCGGGGGTAGCACCCAATAGTTTTTGGGTACGAATTTCGTCTGCACGTGTAAAGATGGCCATTCTAATGGTGTTAAATATTATTAACATACTAACTACGGCAAACACACTTGCAGCAATAA
>CAYRFD010000035.1:0-10128 GCA_964423475.1 uncultured Candidatus Saccharibacteria bacterium | reverse complement strand
ATAAATTTTTTACCCATTAAATACTGCCCAGTTAAGCTTTGTGGGTTTTTGGCAACCTCATTAGGTGTGCCTTGGGCAACTACTTTTCCTCCGTGTATACCGGCACCTGGCCCAATATCTAATAAGTAGTCTGCCTTTCTAATAGTCTCTTCATCGTGCTCTACTACAAGAACTGTGTTGCCTAAATCTCTAAGTCTTTGCAATGTTTTGATAAGCCTTTCGTTATCGCGCTGATGAAGCCCAATAGAGGGTTCATCAAGAACATATAACACGCCCGTTAGACCCGAACCAATCTGTGTGGCCAAGCGAATACGTTGGGCTTCTCCGCCACTTAACGTTACTGCGCTTCTAGATAAAGATAAATAATTTAAACCAACATCATTTAAAAATAATAGCCTTGCATTAATTTCTTTAATAATTTGGTGTGCAATTTTTTTATTAACCTCGTTTAATTTTAAATTATTAAAAAACTTAATTGCATCATCTATAGATAAATTAGCAATATCTATTATTGAACTACCTTGCAAAGTCACAGCTAAAACAGCCGGCTTTAAACGTGCACCCTTGCATGCATGGCAGGGCCGTTCTAGCATAAATTTTTCTATATCTCGTTTTATAAAATCGCTTTCGGTTTCTTTGTAACGTCTTTCTAAGTTTGGAATAACGCCCTCAAATGTAGTTTCGTAAGTACGCCCGCTGCCAAGTTCTACTGTATAAATTGATTTACCAGTGCCATATAATACTTTTTGTATCTGATCTTCTGTTAATTGCCCAGTGGGAACATGAACAGAAAAACCATTAGACTGGGCCATAGTTTCTACTTTTTTTAAATACCAACTATCTATTCTAATGCGGTTCCAGGGCCTTATAGCGCCTTCTGCTATGGTTAGCCTACCGTTTGGCAATACAAGCTCTGGGTCAACCTCTAGGCGGTTACCAAGACCTGTACAAACAGGACAAGCACCATGGGGCGAATTAAAACTAAATGTACGTGGCTCTAGCTCTGGTATAGCTACTTCTGGATGATCAATACAAGCAAAAAGCAAAGAAAACACTATATCTTGTTTTGTGTCTGCGTTATGAATAATCATTCTACCATCTGCTAAATCGAGTGCTTGTTCTATAGATTGAGCAACCCGGCCACTTAAATCTTTTGTTACTTGCAGCCTGTCTACTACTACATCTATGGAGTGTTTTTTAGCTTTATCTAACTCTGGGAATTCGTCTATTGCGTATACAACACCATCTACTCTTACCCTAGCAAAACCCGCCCTGCTATATTGTTCTGGAACGTGCTCAAATGCACCTTTTTTATCTATTACTACTGGAGCTAATATTAAAATACGGTTGCTATTTTGAGTATTTAAAACCATATCCACAATTTGCGTTGGGGTTTGACGCGTAACCTCTTTAGCACATATTGGACAATGTGGTATACCAACGCGGGCAAATAATAAACGTAAATAATCGTATATTTCTGTTACTGTTGCAACTGTAGAACGTGGGTTTCTACTTGTAGATTTTTGATCTATAGATATTGCCGGGCTTAAGCCATCTATTTGGTCTACGTCTGGTTTTTCCATTAGACCTAAAAACTGGCGTGCATAGCTACTAAGGCTTTCTACATATCTGCGTTGGCCTTCTGCATAAATGGTGTCAAAAGCTAAGCTAGATTTGCCAGATCCAGAAAGACCGGTTATTACTGTTAAATTGTTACGCGGAATGCTAACATTAACATTTTTTAAATTATGCTCCCTGGCGCCTTGAACTATGATTTTATCTTGCATGGCCTATTATTATAACAATAATATGACTAATTTAATATAGTTAGCTATACTAATCTAGTATGAATTATATAGTTGCTATTCAGGGAGAGACGGGTTCATTTATGCACGAGGCCGCTAAGCAATGGTACGGCCAAGATGTAATAATTAAGCCTTGCGCCACTTTTGCAGAAATATTTAAATCTTTAGATGCCGGTGATGCTTCTTGTGCAGTAGTTGCCATAGAAAACTCTATTCATGGCTCTATAAACGAAGTTTATGATTTACTTTTAAACCATAAATACCCTATTGTAGGAGAAATTAATTTGCCTATTAAACAATGTTTAATAACATTTAAAGGTATTAAATGCAAAGATATTAAATATGTTCATTCGCACCATGTGGCGCTATCGCAATGTTCTGATTTTTTAGATACTTACTTGCCGCACGCAAAAAGAGTAATGAGCCCAGACGATACAGCCGGTAGTGTTAGATTTATAAAAGAGCTTGGTGATAAATATAGGGCAGCCATAGCTAGCGAAGGCGCGGCAAAACTATATGATATGCCTATTTATAAAAAAAATATTCAAAATAACGATGTTAATGTAACCAGATTTGTAGTTTTAGACCCAAGCGGGCAACAAAAAAACACAACCAAATCTTCTTTGGTATTACAAACTAACCATAAGCCCGGAGCACTATATAACGCTCTTGGTGTTTTTGAACAAAACAATATTAACCTTACAAAATTACAATCACGCCCAATTGTTGGGTCTTTATGGAGATATATGTTTTATATAGATGCAGAAATAACTAAATCTCAATTAAAAAAAGTAAAAAAAATATTAACCAAGCAGGGTTGCAGCGTACAAATACTTGGTACCTATAATCCTGCCAAATTATAAAGTAATATCTTGTAATACTGTTACAATAAATATAATGAAAAAGCACATAAAAAGAATAAGCTACGATTTAGTTGGTATATCTTTAATAATCTTAAGTGCTCTACTTGGTTGGTTGCCTGGCCCAGGTGGTATCCCGCTATTAATTGCTGGGCTGGCAATATTATCTGTACACAACAAATGGGCTCATAATATTTTAGTATTTGTTAAAAAAAATGCAGATAATTTTTTTACCGCGGTTTTTCCTAATAACAAAAAAATCAGGATACTACATACCGTGGTTGCGCTATTATTATTTGGTCTGGCAATATTTATTTACACAAACTTAGCTAACCCTTATAACATAATGCTAAGCATACCCATTGTAGCAATTGCAATATTTCAAATAACTTATGCTAATAGATTTATAATTAATAAGCATTAGCATTTAAAAAATAGTGTTGTACACAAGTAAAATATATGCTAATGTAATTTTACTATGTGGTGGTTTTATGGCAACTCATCTCCAATTGCAAATATTATAGCTAGTTTTGAGCTATTGCCGCATTATACTATAACTTTTAGACCGTTTTTTCAGTTTATAATTTTGGGAGTTATCCCTGGCACCGATATAAAACTAGATATAAACGGCGTTATAGTATTATTTACCTTTATGCTAATAATATACACTTACTTTAAAGTTATAAAACAAAGAAACAAAGATATAATTAGCTACTAGGGTTAATATATTCAGCCCAAAGATACAAGTCTTCTAATAAACTTTTGTTACGCGCCGTAATATTAACATCTTGCACTCTTTGCTGAATATCTTCTACATATTTAGCCAAAACCGAATCTTTACCACCTGCAAGCATTTTATCTGTCTTATACCTTTGATAATCTACTTGCTCTTGATCTGATAACGATTGCGGAAATTGACGCGCTTTGTATAGTAACCATAATTGAGATAACCTCTCATCGTAAAAACTAGGGTTAAAATCTAAAATTGTTTTAGCAGTATATTCTCTAACGTTAGCCATTGTTTTTTTATCTGCGTCATTAATAAATCCATCATAAAGCTGAGCGTCTACTGCCAGTGGCTCAGTTAAAAAATGTGCCTGGGTTTTTTTATGAATTTGCTGAAATGCATCTGTTATTCTGCCTACAAAAGTTGGGTCTGATTTAAGTATATTTAAATGTTTATCTATAGTTTTAATATTTAAACTAATTGATTTTTGAGCTTTACCTGTAAGCACAGTGGTTGGTGCTACAGCTGGGCAACGGTTAATAGTTAGAGCCTTTACGGGTACACGAGTAGGCGCGTCTTTATCTTTTGTAAATTGCATACGTTCTACCAGCTGCTCTATAGAAAGACTCAAAAACTCGGTTGGATCATATCTTAAATCATATACAATAACCCTACTTGCGCCATAAACAGGATGCTCGCACAAGTTAATAACAACTGTTGTTTTTTGATAATTTGCATCGTATCTGCCAGAAGTATATACAAATGGCATGCCAGAATTAATAAGATTAACAACAGCCTGCTTAGAACGCATGTCGTACAAATATGAAAATAACTTGGGTTGATGTTTTTTAATAAGTTTTGCTACGCCAATTGTGGCCTTAACATCACTTAATGCATCATGAGCACCAATATGATCAATCTTATTTATATCCGTAAGTTTTTCTAAACGATTAGTGGGCTTACCATCAGAGGCAAAAGGCCACTTTATACCGTCTGGACGCAAAGCACGAGTCATGCGTACAACATCTAATAAGTCCCATACGGATACATTATTTTTATAAGACCATTCGTAGGAATCAAAGTAATTTCTGTACAGTAAAAATCTAATAAACTCATTGTCAAAACGTACAGAGTTATAACCAACTATGGTAGTTTGCGGTATTGCCACTTTATTATAAATAAAATCCGCAAACTCTTTTTCTGAGATACCATCGCTAATTGTTTGTTGCGGTGTTATGCCCGTTACTAAAATTGCCCCCGGATCCGGCAAAACATCATCTGTCATTTTTACATAAAATACATCTGGTTCTTGTATTGGCTCTAAATCTAGGTTAGTACGCTGCCCCGCAAATTGCATTACACGGTCTTTTTTAGGGTTAACACCACTAGTTTCTAAATCATAAAAATATAAAGAAGCAGGCACCTTAGATCCTTTTATTAATAAGTAATTTGACCATAATTTTGTTCACCAATAACAATAGTATCGCCAGGTTGAATATCTTGTTTAATTAGTTCATGAGTTATGCCCATTTTTTGCATAATGTCTTTAAGGCGGTTTACGCCATGAACGTTTTCGTAATCTGTTCTTCTGGCAAATTTTTCTATTCTATGTCCAGTAACTAAATAGCGCCCCTTTTTAATAATTGATACACGCCATGGCAAAACATTGTTATTTAACCTAATTACGGGTAATTCTTCATTATTTTCTGTTTTAGCCATCTCATCTGCCTGGCGAACAATTACATTTGCGGCGTACTTTAAAAGTTCTTTTGTGCCTTTGTGTGCTTGTGCAGAAATTTCCATTATTGGATGTTCTTGGGGAACAACCTTAGATAAAGCTTCTTTTTGCATTTGCAACAAATCATCGTCTAGCAAATCTATTTTAGTTAATACCACTATTGCATCTTTTTGTGCTAAAAGCTCTTTAGAGGCAACTAATTCACCACGTATAGCATTATAATCAGCTACAACATCGTTAGATGTTGCATCTATAAGATGAAGCAATATTTGGCACCTAGATATATGGCGTAAAAAGGTATCGCCCAGGCCTTTTCCCTTGCTGGCTCCTTCTATTAAGCCTGGTACGTCTGCAATAAGCAAAGAAATACCACTTATGTCTGCAACACCTAAATTAGGAGTTAAGGTTGTAAAAGGATAATCTGCTATTTCTGGGCGAGCATTGCTAACAACACTTAAAAATGAGCTTTTACCAGCATTTGGTAAACCAACTAAACCAATATCTGCAACTAGTTTCATCTCTAGTTGAACTTCTTTAATTTCGCCTTTTTCGCCTTTTTCGGCAACCCTAGGAGCCTGGCGCACAGATGATGTAAAGTGTGCATTACCGTAACCACCATCACCACCCTTTGCAATAATTGCTTGTGCACCATCTTCTGTAAAATCTGCTATTACTTCATTATTTAATATATCTTTAACAACCGTACCAACAGGCACGGGTATTACTAAATCTTGGGCAGATCTACCGTGCTTATTGCGCATACCACCCGATTGACCGTTTTCTGCCTTTAATTCTTTAGTGTATCTAAAAACTGCAAGAGTGTTTTCGTTACGGGTTGCTTGCATAATAACATTTCCGCCGTCTCCGCCATCTCCGCCATCTGGACCGCCTTTTTCTACGTATTTTTCGTGCCTAAAATTAACTTTACCGTCTCCGCCGTTACCGGCCGCAATCTTAACTGTAACTATATCTATAAACATACTACCTTATAGTGTAACAAATAAAATAAAAAAGCCATCAGTATTTCATGATGGCTTTAATTTATATTCTAATATTATTGATAAATAAAGCTACTATAGGTAGAAGTAGGCACCCAATCGCTATAACCAACGCGGCCAAAGCCAGATAAACCATTCATGTCAGAATATCTTATCATTGATCCATCTGACGAAACCTCTTCTACAATGCCCACGTGGCCCAAACCACCATAGCCACCATCTCTTTGGGCTACAGCACCAGCCACTGGGGTTCTACTTACGTTCCAACCACTTGCTCTTGCTCTGTCATCCCAGGTATTTGCATTACCCCAGTTATTGGGCACAGGAACACGGCTGGCTGCGTACCATGTACAATAGCCACTCGCATAGCCATTACCACCATAACGCGGTGTAAAGCTTGCTGCAGGGGCTACAGAGCTTGTAGAACTGCCAGAATAAGTAGTAGCTGTTCTAGACGTATAAGTAGAGGCAGGTTCGGCGGGTTGTTGCCCACCAGGAATTAAAATAACATCATTTGGTTTTAAACCGGCAATTTCGGTATCGTTAAAGGCTACAATCTGATCTGGAGTAGATTTATACTTTTGCGCCAACGAATCAACTGTGTCTCCTTCTTTAACCGTGTATATAACACCATCTTTTGGTGGAATTTTTAAGGTCTTTCCGGCCGGAACAGATTCTGTTGTTAAACCATTAGACCATTTTACCGTATCTACAGATACACCATATTTTTGCGCTATAGAAGTAGCGGTGTCTCCCTCTTGAGAAACATAAGTAACAATATCGTTTTTAGATTGCGAACTACCCGTAACAATTTGGGGTTTTGTAACAACAGATTCTTCTACAGAACCCTGAGATAACTGAGCTTTAAAAGAATCTGCTTGGTTAATAACCATGGTTTCTTGAGGTATACTAGATGCAAGTGCAATATTAGCCGCAATATCGGCCGATGAAAGATTATCTAACGGAGCAACTTCTACCTGATTAGAAGACTGCTCTAGTAATGAAAATGTTGGGCTTGGAGAGCTGGCATTATTATGACCAACCCAAACAAAACCCGTTACAGCTACTATTAATAATGCATTTGCATAAAGCAAACCATGTTTTTTATAAGACTTTTTTATCGTACGAGACCTTTTTGTAAATAGGTTAACTCGTTTTTTTTGTGGCATAGTTTTGGTATTTGCTAGTGATGTAGTTGGCTTAATAGCCGAGTATACGTTACTAATACAAATCTCCCGATTAGACACAACATGCCTAATCTGCATCGCCGACACTACCGTTTAAGTTGCATTATCAATCTTTGAATACTTTCGACAAATATTCTGGCATTGCCTTAGCGCCGTGGTTTAGTAGGGGCGACCGATTAATACAAGCAAATTAATTTTAGTTAACTTGTCATAAAAACCGTACTTTTTAGTGTAGCAAAGTTGATTTTTTGTGTCAAGCATTTGGCTAATGCTTTTTGGGCATATTTTAATAGGTTTTACAGAGCTCAATACAATATTTATTAGTTAAAGCATCATGTTCTTCTAAGGTGTTTGAAAACCTCGTAATACCATCATCGCCAGCAACAAAGAAGATATAGCCATGGTTAGCAGGATAAGCAACGGCCTCTAAAGAAGACTTTGAAACGTTACTTATAGGCCCAGGGGGTAAACCAATATTTTGATAAGTGTTATAAGGTGAATCAATTGCAGGATTTGGAGCAATGCCCATCTGTAAAGCGGCATATTTATATGTCATATCAGACTGTATCATCATGCCCTTTTCTAGCCTATTTAAAAATACCTTAGCAACATTTTTTCTATCCGAAGATGTAGCAACTTCTTGTTCAATAATTGAAGCTAAAGTAATAGCCTCGTGAGTAGTCAAACCTTGAGCTCTCCATGCCTCTATAAGTTCTGGCGTAATCACTTTGGCTAATTCGTCTAAAGATTGTTCTACTATACTAGTTGGTGTTGTTGCATTACTTGTTTTAAAGCTTTCTGGGTATATATAGCCCTCTAATGATTGTGCGGTTGGCTTAGAAACAAGCGCTGGATGGTTTTTGTAAGTTGATGGATCTAAGGCTATATCTATTTCATTGGCAGTAAAACCCTTTTTCTCAAATACTTGTCTTATTTGATCTAACCTTTTACCGGGCAGTATTGTAATTAAATCTTCTTGAACTTTTCCATCTGCAATTGTAGCTGCTATATCTTGGGTGCTGCTAGAGGCATCTAGCTGATACGTACCGGCTTTAAGCTGGTTCATTAGGCCGTTGTTTCTAACGTAAGTAGTGAATGCTTGTGCGTTTCTAATTAGCTTTTTTTCTTGTAAAATTTTAGCTATTTCTTGAACACTGGAGCCTTCTGGAATATCTATAACTTCTAAACGAGATTCACTACTAATTGGCTTCATCTGTTGCTGAATCCATATTCTGTAACCAGCCGCCCCAGAGGCCGCAGCAATTATAATTAGTAAAATAGCGCTAACAATTAAAACTGTTTTACTTAAGTGTTTATGTGATTTGTTATTGTGATACGTCATATTGTTCTTTAAAATAATCCTCTAATATTAAGCAGGCTGCTTCTGAATCTAACTCTTTTGTCTTTCCGGTGCGTTCTGAGGCAACTATACTAGATAGAGTTTCATCTTGCCAAACTATTTTAACATCATTTGGTAATTTATCAATTACAAACTGCTTTGTGTAGGCTGTTTGCTTTGTTTCTTCTCCAGATAAATTACGAGGTAACCCCACAACTATACAATCTGGCTTATAAGTATTAATTAGCAATTTTATAGATTGAGATAATGTATTATCATTGGCCAATGCTGGTAATGGTTGCGGTAGCTTGACAATTATATTTGCCCTTGCAACCCCTATGCGTTTTGTACCAACGTCTAGTGCTATTATATCATTTTTCATCTTTGGGTATAAATTTTACTGTAATTTTTGCAGGGTTGTTAGGGTTTTTATTTACCCAAAAAGGGCTATAAGATACCTTAACATCCTGTACGCCATTAATCTTTTTAAGAATATCAGAAGTTTCACGAGCATTCTTTCCAACAATTTGAGATTTAATTGACTGTTCGTCTTGCTTTACTCCACTAACGGCAGTTGTCTTTAGATCAAAATTAACAACAGACCCGCTAGATAATTGATTTTCTCTTGTTAAAGAAGCGTTATCTATGCCCGTAGAGGCTAACGTTTGGCCATCTCCTGCCTGTTTTAGAGCTTCTTTGGTAATTAATTGATTTAAAGATTCGGCAGAAACGCCAGACATAGTATATGTTAGTGTGGCTTTTGCTGTAACGGTTGGAGATTCTTGGCCAACAGCAGGCTCACAAGTAACATTGGTAGTATCTGCCTTAAAGGTATCTATACTAGGAGTAATGCCCTCTTTTTTAAGCTGAGTTGTTAGCTCTTGTTTGGCCGCATCGGTATTAGAACTAGCATTAATAGCACCTTGTAAGCTTTCACAATCTGATGCCTGAACAATTTTAACAATTTCGTTTGTTCCGCCCGATGTAGCGGCGTCGGCTTGGGCACTCATAGATGCAAATCCATTAACTGCGTAACTTCTTGGTGCGAGATTATAGCTTTCACCAGGATTTTGAGCAATAATTACAACTTCGGTAGAAGGTTTATCATATTTACAAGTATCATTACTACTATTAAAAGCACTTGGATAAACAGACACTTCGGATTGCGTAATAAAAGTCTGCCCTCCAGAGCTAACACCTGTTCCGGCCGGAACAGTTCTTATTGTATCGTAGGTTTTATCTGCTTTGCTGCAATTATAAATAATTACCTTACCGCTAGCCTTGGCACCCTTGTTTTTTTCTCCTGTAGCAGGGCCTTGTTTAGATTCATTTTTTGTAACTGTTTTAGTAGTAAGCTCAAAAGTTTTTTCATCTATATTTGTTTGCAATTTTGGGCCAGCTTTTATGCTTACAGCAACAGGAATATCATTTTGCTGTACTGTAATTGCAACTGTAGATTTTGGTAGAACATATA
>CAYRFD010000034.1:0-10339 GCA_964423475.1 uncultured Candidatus Saccharibacteria bacterium | reverse complement strand
TTTATTGGTTTATTTATGCTAAGTTTTGGAGCAAATAGTAGTGGCGTAACTATATATATTGGGCTCTCTATAGCGTTTTTAACATTGTTTGGTACATTGTTAGCCATATATATTGTTAGCGATGAAGGCCGTATTAAGGCTTTTACGGCCTTTTTGCCCAAAATGATTAATAGTGTAGCTAAAGTATTTAAAAAGAAAAAGCCTGCAATAAATGAAAGAAAAGTAGAAAAATTATTTTCTGAGCTTCATAGAGATTATTTACAATTAATGCAAAACAGAAGTAGGCTAAAAAAGCCATTTATATGGGCTTTAATAGTAAATATAACAGAGGTTACAACAATATATTTAGCATATTTAGCTTTGGGCCAGGCAATTAACCCTGGGGCTGTTATTTTAGCGTATTCTGTTGCTAGCTTTGCGGGCTTAATATCTATTTTACCAGGGGGAATTGGTGTGTACGAGACCTTAATGACAGCAACGTTAGCCAGTGCAGGTGTGCCAAAAGCTTTGGCTTTGTCTGCAACATTGATTTACCGTATATTTACTATGATTATTTTTGTACCAACCGGCTTTATTTTATACCAAATGGCGCTTAAAAAAGGTCAGGCAAAAGAGGTAGAACGTGTCAGACCCACTCATTCTTAGCCCTACAGATTTTATAGCTATTACAAACCAAGTTTTAGAAACAAGTTTTGGGTTTGTGTATATTCAAGGAGAACTGAGCAGTTTTAGAATAAGTAAAGGTAAGTGGGTGTATTTTGATGTTAAGGATGAAAACGCTAAAGTATCTTGTTTTGCCAGTATTTATGCATTACCTGGGCCTTTGCAAGATGGTATGATTGTTAAAATTGGTGGTAGCGCTAGGTTGCACCCACAATTTGGTTTTAGTGTTACAGCCCAGTCTATAAGCCCAGTTGGGCAAGGTAGTTTAGCGCAAGCATTGCAAATGCTGGCAGCAAAACTTAGCAAAGAGGGCTTATTTAGTGCGGATCGTAAAAGATTATTGCCTAAAATTCCTAAAAAAATTGCCTTGGTGGCAAGTGTAGAATCTGCCGCTTATGCAGATTTTTGTAAAATTTTGCAAGTGCGTTGGCCATTTTGCGTAGTGGAGGTTTTTGATACTTTAGTGCAGGGAGAAAATGCTCCAAACCAGCTTGTAAACGCAATTAATTTAGCTAATAGTAATAGTGATTTGGCCGATGTTTTGGTGATTACTCGTGGTGGTGGTAGCGCAGACGATTTAGCGGCTTTTAATGATGAGCGCGTAGTAAGGGCAGTGGCTTCTAGCCGCATACCAACAATGGTTGCCATTGGGCACGAAATAGACGAATGTTTAAGCGAGCTAGCGGCAGATGTACGTGCTAGTACGCCAAGTAACGCCGCCGAGCTTGTTGCGCCAGATAGGTTAGCAGAACAAGAATCGTTATATAATATTCATAAGCAACTTACCGCAAGAATTAGTAGTTTTACGGCATTGCAAAGAGCATCTTTACGTTTGTGCAAAAATAGATTAGCAAATTCGGTTAAGCAACTAATTAGTAAAGAACAATCTAGCTTACAGGCAAATAAACAGTTGTTAATGGCCTACAACCCAAATAATGTTCTAAAACGTGGCTACGCTATAGTAAGATCTCCCACCGGCAAAGTAATAACCTCTGCCCAAGCTGCCAAAAAAGAAAATATTATAAATATAACTTTTAAAGACAGTAATATAAACGTAAAAAATGCTTAGCCATAACAAGCTTTAAACTATTGGTATATAATAAGAATATGGTAAAAGTAAAAAATGATACAAAACCGTTTGATTACGTGGCTGCACATTCAGAGCTCAATGATTTGCTAGATTGGTTTGAAAGCGGCAACACAGATTTAGATAAAGCACTAATAAATTACAAAAGGGCAGAAGAGCTAATTGCTCAAATAGAAGCTTATTTATCTGATACAGAAGCAAAATTGCAAATATCAATTCAAAAAAGTGGCTCATAAATATTAAATGTTGCTAATTTTCTTAATTATTTTACTTTGTTTTACGTTTGTAGTTATTATTGGAGCCCCATATTTACCAACCTTTAAAGATCAGCAAACGCTAGCATTAAATATGTTAGATCTAAAAAAAGGTCAAGCTGTGCTGGATATTGGTAGTGGCGATGGCCGATTTTTAAGGGCAGCTGCCAAAAAAGGAATTGTTGCATATGGCATAGAGGCAAACCCTATTTTAGTGTTAATATCTTATTTTGTAACGTGGCGTTACAGAAAATTAGTGCATATAAAGTGGGGTAATATGTGGCAAGCTAAATGGCCAGAAGTGCAGGGCGTATATGCATTTTTGCACACACGTTTTATGCAAAAATTGGATACAAAACTTGTATCAGAATATAGCAAAAATGGTAAGCATATATTATTGGCTTCTTATGCCTTTACTGTCCCGAATAAAAAGCCTATTAAAGAGTTAGGAGCACTTTTTTTATATAAATATTAGTGCTATAGTTTTAAATATATGAATAATAATGTTGATATAAAAAATGAGCTGGTAGTTTTGTTAGATAGCAATGGTAAACAAATTGGTACACAAAGTAAACAAAAAGTTCATCATGCAAATACGCCGTTACATTTAGCCTTTTCGTGCTATTTATTTAATAAAACGGGTGAGCTTTTAATTACGCAAAGGGCTTCTGTAAAAAAAGTTTGGCCAAATGTTTGGACAAATAGTTTTTGTGGCCACCCCATGCCAAACGAATCTTTTGCGGATGCTATTAGGCGCCGAGCAGCCTATGAACTTGGTATTAATAATGTGCAGGGTATATCAAAGGTAATAGATTACAAATATAAAACGCCCCCTTATAAAGGCATTATAGAAAACGAAATCTGCCCAGTATTTATAGCTTTTACAGACGATAATAGCTTTACGCCCAACCCTAATGAGGTAGATGACTATAAGTGGGTAAACATACAAGATTTTTATAGCTTTATAGAAAAAAATAAAAAAGTTACCTCCTATTGGCTAAACGATCAGCTTTCTAAAATGCAAGACGCAAACATAGATTTGTTTTTATTGGCGTCTAAAAATATTTGATTATTTTACTAGGATATTAACTTAAGCGTTGTTATGTGGTAGCATAAGTGTAATGGACCCTAATAATCAAACATCACAAAACTTAGGCCCCAACGGTCAAAATAGTCCGCCAGCTCAACCCTATGTGCCACCAAAGGCACAGGTTTATCAACCACAGCTTAATGCTGCGCAGCCGGCTGTGCAGCAACAGACGCAAGTGTCACAATATATGCCCCCAATGGGGCCAAGCGGCCCAGCCGTTCCAGTGCCGGCGGGAATGATGCCAGCACCTAAACCAAAAAAAAGCAATAAACTAAAGATAGGATTAGTTGTAACATCTGTGCTATTGGTAGTTTTTGTAATATTAACCGTAATTTACTATGGCCAAATGCAAGACTATAAAAATAATTCAGATAAAAAGGCTAGTGTTGCGGTAGAACAGGCTAAAAAAGACCAAGAAAAACAATTAAATGAACAGTTTGCAGAAAAAGAAAAAGAGCCCTTAAAAAGCTATACCGGCCCAGTAAATGCCGCAGCTGTTAAGATTATATACCCCAAAACATGGAGCTTATATACTGTAGAGGGACCCAGCGGAAACACCTTAAATAGTTATTTTAATCCTAATTTTGTACCAAATGTTTCTAACAAAGATAATTTGTTTGCTCTTAGATTAAATGTTTTAGAACAGCCATACGCTAATATATTAAAAACTTTTGAATCTAAGGTTACTAAAGGAGATGTTAAGGTAACTCCTTTTATTGCAAGTAACGTTAAAGACTCAGAAACTGGTGTTCGTATAGATGGTTATATTACAGAAAACACTAAAGGTTCTATGGTGCTAATACCTGTAAGAGATAAAACTATTCAGCTTTGGACAGAATCTGGTAATTATACTGCCGATTTTGACAATTTTGTATTAAAAAATCTCACATTTAATCCTTAATTTTGTTATAATAGTTGCATAAGGTGTGCAAAATTAAAGTATATTTGCGTAAATGCATTAAAAATATTTAATAAGCAACCGTAAAGAGGGTAACATACAATTATTGTGCAAAATTTTGGGCAACAAACACAAACTACAGCAGCGCTTTTGTATGATTTGCAGCAATCTTTGTTGCAAATAAAAACATGTAACGATGTTAACGGCTCTAACGCAAAAGAAATTATTAATAATATTAGTAGCCATGGTTTGGCGCAGTTACATTATGCGCTATTTGCGCTAGAATCATCACAGCAAGAGCTACAATTTACTTCTGTTTCTGCGGCTGCTGCTTTATACGATGTGCAGCAAGAGCTATTACCACTTGCTAAAGCTTATGGTGCAACAATCAATTTTGAAGCTTCTGCCCATTTAGACCCAGTATATTGCAATAAAACGTCTTTAAAAGGTAGCATTTATTCACTTGTTGCTGGTGTTATTAGCGGTTCGGCGCGTGGCTCAAGGGCAGATATAACGGTGACTGTCCAGCAAACTAAACCCAATATGCAAAGGGTTGGTATTTATTCTGCAAACACAAAATTATCTACTACTTTTACCCAAGCAAACAAATCACCTAAGGTAATGCGCATGGTTAAGCCAACCAAAAGTTCTGCAAGCGGGCTTGGTTTTACGGTTGCAAACTTATTGGCACAGCGCAATAGGGTGCAATATGAGTTATTTACGCATAAAAATCAATCTGGTGTTGGTTTTTATGTGCCACAATCTTTGCAGATGCAAATTGTATAAATATTATGATTTTTATTTTAGAACCAGATGTAATTTTAGCTAAACAGTACGCAATCGTTGTGCAAAAACAGGGTTTAAAAGCTAAGTTTTTTGCAGATCCACAAACGGCTATAGAGGCCATAGAGCAGGCTATACCACAAGCAATTGTATTAGAGCTTCAGCTTGCGCCGCTTAGTGGTGTGTCGCTTTTGCAAGAACTGCGTAGTTACGAAGATTTGGCCACCATACCAGTAATTGTGTATAGCAACGTTCCGCAAGAATCTTTTGGCGTTAGTGATAGCCAGTGGCGCCAATATGGGGTGGCAGACTATTTTTATAAGCCACAAACTAGCCCGAGCGTTGTTTTTAGTCGGGTTGCTACGCGTATATCAGAAAATAAAAAGTAGCTTATGCGCCCGCAACATTCTACTACAATTGTTTTGCATCGTGTAAATTATGGCGAAGCCGATAAAATTGTAACCTTGCTTACAAAAGACGGTAATAAACTTAGCGCAATTGCAAAAGGCGTGCGTAAACCAAAATCACGCTTAACTGCTAGTGTTGAGCTATTTTGCGTTTGTGATATTTCTTACGTGCAAGGGCGGGGTGGCATGGCAACTTTAACTGGTGCTAACATTAAACAGCAATATGGTGGCTTTTTAGCAAATTATGAAAAGGTACAATATGCGTATGATGTAATAAAGGCTGTAAATAGTTTAACAGAGCAAAATGCCGGGGCAGAACATTTTGCCGTTTTATGCGATTTATATTTGGGCTTAGAACAGCCGCAAGCACCACTAGAGGTCTTATGGGCCTGGGTTAGGCTGTTGCAGCTACATGGCAGGGGCATTCAACTAAACAAACAAACTAATGGCGAGCCTTTTTTAGATAATGCTAAATATTTTTTTGATATAGAAAACGCCGGCTTTTTTGCGGCTGTTAGCGGTAATTTTTTACCAGAACATATAAAGCTACTTAGGCTTTTATATAAATATCCGCCTAGTAAATTAGTTGGCGTGGCCAATGCTAATAATTATGCTCAAGATTTAATTGCCCCTATAAAACAATTTGCCCTCTCCGCCACTTAAATTATTAACAGATAAACATAAGCAAAAAACTTGACTTTTCCAGAGAGAGAGAGTACTTTAAGGGTATTATAAACAAATAAAAAAGGAATACAAAAATGGCAGAAGATGTTGCGGTAACAAAAGGTGAGACTGACGAGGCATTAGGGGCTGCACAGGCTGAAAGAGTTTTGGGTGATGTAGGCAGAATGAGCTTAGGAGAAGCGCAAGAAGAAGCTGCACGAATGAAGGTATTTAAAGATAAAAGTGTAGCAGAAAAACGTGCAATGATGGAAGATTACACAAGAGAAGCTGAAGAAATTGTTAATGTATTATTAAACAATCCTACCGCAAAGTTCTTTAAACGAGCTTACGATCATGAACGCGAATGTGATACTTTTATAGTCGAAAATGATCATGCCATAGGCAGTTTTACATGGGATGAAATGGAAGAAATGGCCAAAAAGAAAAGAAAAGACGCAGAAACTGTTGCTACAATGATAGAAATTGCTGAAAAAAAAGCTTTTAAAGACTTTGATAGAATAAGTAGTATATAGTTAGCTCATTAAAAGCCAACTTATACTTAGGTTTAGTGAAAGCTATCCTTGTAGTTACCTAATATGATTATGTATTGTAGTATAATAGCCGTATGAGTACAAAAAATTCACAATATATAAATATGGAAGATATTGTAAGTTTGGCAAAGCGTCGTGGTTTTGTATACCAGGGTTCTGATATATATGGAGGAATGGCTGGTTTATACGATTTTGGGCCTTACGGCACAGAGTTATTAAACAATATTAAAAAATCTTGGTGGAAGGCAAATGTTCAGCTAAAGCCAAATTATGTTGGTTTAGATTCTGCTATGTTTAAGCACCCAAAAGTTTGGGAGGCTTCTGGCCATATAGGTGGGTTTTCTGACCCTTTAGCAGAGTGTAAAAAGTGTAATACACGAATACGTGTAGATAAAGAACTTGGTGCAATTGGCGTAACCGCAGATGAAAAGATGTTAGAAGACGAATTGAATAGCTTATTTAATGCAAATAGAGATAAAATAAAATGCCCAAAATGCGGAGCCAAAGACTTTGGGCCCGTTAAGGCGTTTAATTTGTTAGTAAAATCTAATTTAGGAGACTTTACTGGTGATGATGCAGAGCCAGTGTACTTACCGGGAGAGGCTTGCCAAGGAATCTACCTAAATTTTAAAAACATTGTAGATTCTGTAAGAGTTAAAGTGCCTTTTGGGCTGGCTCAAATTAACAAAGCTTTTAGAAACGAAATTAGCCCACGTAATTTTTTGTTTAGAACCCGAGAATTTGAACAAGCAGACACGCAGTTTTTTGTAAAACCAAACGAAAATAAGTTAGCCTACGAACAAATAAAACAAGATAGATGGAATTGGTATTTATCTTTAGGTATTAAAGAGCAAAATTTAAGATGGGAACAACATGATAACCTTGTGTTTTATGCTAAAGACGCGTGGGATATAGAATATAACTATCCAGACTTAGGTTTTGACGAGGTAGAGGGCATACATGACAGAACAGATTACGATTTATCTCAACACAGTAAATTCTCTGGTGTTGATTTGTCCTACACAGACCCAGTTACAAATGAAAAATATATACCTTGGGTATTAGAAACATCTATGGGCTTAGGCCGTGCCTTTTTGGCAGTTATGTGTGATGCCTACACGGTTGAAGAGTTACCAGATGGTGGTACAAGAACAGTTCTTAAATTAAACCCAGAGATTGCACCAATAAAATATGCGGTGTTCCCATTATTAAAAAATAAACCAGAATTGGTTGCTAAAGCTAAAGAGGTTTACGGCCTGTTAAGCCAAAAATATATGTGCGAATTTGATGATAATGGCAACATCGGTAAACGCTACCGCCGCCAAGACGAGATTGGCACACCAAACTGCGTAGTAATAGATTTTGAAACGTTAGAAAACGATACCGTAACAGTACGAAACAGAGACACCACCAAACAAGTTAGACTTGCCACTAAAGAACTTTTGGCGTAGCTTATTATTTTAATTACAAGGTTATAATTTAAGTATATGGCAAGGCTATTAAAGATTACACAGTTTGGGAATCCAATTTTAAGGCAAAAGGTAAAAACTTTAACACCAAAAGAAGTAAAATCTAAAACTACGCAAAATTTAATTGCAAATATGCGGTATACTATGCACAAAAAGGGATATGGTGTTGCTTTAGTTGCACCGCAAGTTGCAAAAAGTATTGCGATGTTTGTTATTATTAAGCCAAACAAAAATCATCCAACTAGAAAAATAGTAGATAAAGTATGCATTAACCCAAAGATTATAAAAACATCTGGTAAAAAACTGCCCATGTGGGAGGGTTGCATGAGTCTTGGAGATGGCGAAACAACACTTTTTGGCCAAACTAATAGGTGGCCCAAAATAAGTGTTAAATATATAGATGAAAACGGAAAAAAAGTATTAGATGATTTAGATGGTTTAGAAGCACACGTTTTTCAACACGAATATGATCACTTGCAAGGAATCTTATTTGTAGATAAAGTAAAAAATACAGAAACTTATATGACAATGGCAGAGTATCAAAAACGTATTTTAAAGTTAAAAAAATAAGGAGAAAAAATAATGAAAACATTAATAATAGACGTAAGAGAACCAGAAGAGTTTGCCAGAGGTCACGTAGAAGGGGCAATAAACTTACCACCTGCAGATATTATGGCTGGGGCGCCACAGTTAAAAGATGTACCAAAAGATACACCTATGATTTTATATTGTGTTAGTGGCTCTAGATCTAATGCATCTATGAATTTTTTAAGCAGTATGGGCTACACCAACCTTACAAATGGCATTAATCAATCTCATGTAACTCAATTGTTGCAAAAAAATGGCTAAAAACGTAGATTTGCTTGAGCAATCTTTACTTGCTTTGAAAGATGATAATAAAGCAAAACAGTTACAAAGATTTTTTAAAACCGGTAAAGGCGATTATGGCGAGGGAGACAAATTTTTAGGCATTACCATGCCCCAAATTAGGTTAATAGTAAATAAATATTATAAAGATATATCTATAAATGATTTAATAAAACTATTAGGTAGCAAATGGCACGAGATTAGAATGGCGTCACTGCTGGTTATGGTAAAACAATACAATAAAGCTGATGATTTTAACCAAAAAGAATTATATAAGCTTTATGTAAACCAAATTGGAAAGGCAATTAATAACTGGGATTTAATTGATGTAACGTGCCCACATATAATTGGCGTTCATGAATATAAATATAAAACTAATCTTTATGATAAGTTGTTAAAAGGTGGTTTATGGCATAAAAGGGTAGCAATTATTAGTACATTTTATATGTTAAAACGTGGCCAAACAAAACCTACTTATGATTTATCATGTAAATTGGTGTATCAAGATCATGATTTATTACATAAGGCAGTAGGCTGGAGCATGCGCGAGGTAGGCAAAGTAGACTTGGCCTTATTATTAAAACTTTTAGACAAATATGCCGCCACTATGCCAAGAACTGCCTTAAGATATGCAATAGAAAAACTACCAAATGACCAAAAACACTATTATATGAACTTAAAAAATATATAATAATTAAGTATTGTTTTTGTGACGATAAGCATAAGTGTATATACTTATAGCTAGTGATATATTACGAACAACATAAAGAACAAGTTTTACAGCATTTACAAACGACAGAATACGGTCTTACAGAAGAAGAGGCCCTAGCTCGTTTAAAAAAATATGGGCTTAATAAATTAAACATTAAAAGCG
Organism: uncultured Candidatus Saccharibacteria bacterium; assembly: GCA_964423475.1. Taxonomy (GTDB): domain Bacteria; phylum Patescibacteriota; class Saccharimonadia; order Saccharimonadales; family CAIOMD01; genus JAUPVN01. The sequence goes on along the minus strand of CAYRFD010000034.1, from coordinate 733 downwards.
GTTCTTTATTTAAAAAACTTATTGAACCTTTTAAAAGTGTTTTTGTTGCTATTTTGTTAATTGCAGCCGGTTTAAGTATATATAAACAAGAAACTATAGATGCGGTAATTATTATAATAATTGTTTTGGTAAGTGCAATTATATATTATGTACAGCAGTTTTCTACAGAAAGAGTTTTAAGAGCCTTAAAAAAGCACGATCAACAAAATGTTAAAATATGGCGTGATAAATCTTTACAAGAAGTTGATGTTGAACAATTGGTTATTGGTGATGTTTTTGAACTATACGAAGGTCAAAAAGTACCAGCGGATGCTAGGGTTTTGCAGACAGATAACTCTAGGGTTGATGAATCTTTGCTAACTGGAGAATCTGAGCCTGTTAGCAAGCACACCTTACCATTACAATCTGATAGGCAATTATATGAACAAACAAACATGATTTTTAGTGGTAGTTTTGTGATATCTGGTAGTGTTAAAGCAGTAGTAGTATCTACTGGTAATAACACCGAGTTTGGCCGTTTAGCGGCTTTAGCCGGCAGTGCTAAAATGGAAAGCCCTGTACAGCAAAAAATTGATAAACTAATTACTGTTTTAATTGCGGTGATAATGGCAATAGCTTTTGTTGTGCTGCTACTAAATTTATTTAGAGGCGCCGATTTTAATGAATCATTAAGATTTATGATTGCCTTAACGGTATCGGCTGCTCCAGAAGGTTTACCCGTAGCGATATCTGT
>CAYRFD010000033.1:0-10405 GCA_964423475.1 uncultured Candidatus Saccharibacteria bacterium | reverse complement strand
CCCTTAGGTATTGGATACATATTATCACACTTATGTTATTATGTCAAGTATATTTTTTTACATTATTTTGCTTATGGTTTGGGGGGTTGAATATATAAAATATTAAATATTTTGGTCGGGGTGAGAAGATTTGAACTTCCGGCCTCAGCGTCCCGAACGCTGCGCGCTAGCCAACTGCGCCACACCCCGATAATATCTACATTATACATTGTATAATAAAAGCCCATTGGGCTTTTGACCTCAGCGGTCACGATCATACTTGCATGCAAAACATGCAAATCTGTCTCGACCCCGCCTCAACTTGGTCGCGTTCGCGAGCCATGTTTCCGGCCTTGCAGTCTGCTAACAGCAGACCTCACCGAACGCTGCGCGCTAGCCAACTGCGCCACACCCCGATAATATCGGGTAATTAATGTTTGCGTTTAGAAAAAACAAAAATATAGAGTATATCTAATATACCAAGTGTATTAAGAATTATTAGTGCAACAAACCAAACTTTATCTTTTTGGCCCGCAGCCTTCCACAGTGCAAAAGCCTTCCACACCAAAGACCAAATACTACCTAATATTATGAATATAAATTCTTGTGATGAAATCGTTCCTAAATCCATAAATATATAATACACCAGATTATACAGAGTTCATAAAAAGAAAATACCCACAAATTAAACGAACCCTTTGACGGGTTCGTAAAATCGAATGATTTCGAATATGGTCGGGGTGAGAGGACTCGAACCTCCGGCCTCCGCGTCCCAAACGCGGCGCGCTAGCCAACTGCGCCACACCCCGATAAGTAGTGTAACAAGGGTAATTATACCCAAAAATATACTATAAATAAAGAGAAATTATTTACTAATAAATAATTTCTCTTATACGGTTAATACTTTTAGCTTTATTATTGGTATTATCTACGTCTATTAAAACCGCATTAAACTGATACGGTGGGTCATCATACATACAATGTTTAACTTTAGAGCCCTTCCAGCGTTCAATAGCAATATCCCAGTCTACTCCTAAAGAAGAATTTAGCGCTCCACACATGCCAACGTCGCTAATATATGCTGTACCATTAGATAAAATACGCTCATCTGCAGCTGGCACATGCCAATGATCGCCAATAACGGCTGCAACTTTGCCATCTAAGAAATGCCCCATCATTACCTTTTCGCTTGATATATCTCCATGAAAATTAACAATAATAGGGCCAGAAAATTCTTTTTTAATAATTGGTAATAAATTATCCATACAAATTAAAGGGTTTTGAGTATTATCATCATAACCACCCGGTATCGTGTAACCAAGTAAAGATACAATGGCTACACTAAAACCATTTTTTGTAACTATTTTATAATTATTAAATGTGTCACCCAATACATTTGCTGGCGCAACAACAGGCATATTTGAGTTAATTACTAAATTTATTGTGTCTTGCCGTCCAAAACTATGGTTACCGCCTGTAAAACCATTAACACCACATTCTTTTAGTTGAGAGTAGTGCGACATGTTCATACCCTTACCATGGCTAACGTTTTCTGCTTGCGCTATTACAATATCTACACTATTTTGCAAACATATCTTTGGCAATATCTTTGACACCGTTAAACGACCAGCCTTACCCATTACGTCACCTACATATAAGACTTTCATGATTGCTTGAAGAATATTTTATTTAGCAAATTCTATAGCACGAGTTTCTCTAATAACATTTATTTTTATTGTACCGGGGTACTGCATAGTAGATTCTATTTTAGTGGCAATATCACGTGCCAACTTAAAGGCGCTTAGGTCGTCTACTACGTTTGGCCTTACTATTACTCTAACTTCTCGGCCAGCACTAATTGCATAAGCCTTATCTATGCCCTCAAAGCTAGTTGCAACGTTTTCTAGCTCTCGCATACGCTCTGCAAAGTTTTCTGCACTAATATTACGCGCACCAGGCCTTGCTGCACTAATTGCATCTACTATTCGTATCACTATTGCCTCTGTTGTGGTTGCCTCTATGTCATCGTGGTGGGCCTCTATTGCATGAACAACGGCATCTGGAACTCCATATTTACGGGCCATCTCTGCAGAAATATGATGGTGTTTGCCTTCTACTTTATGAGTAAGGGCTTTACCCATATCATGCAAAAGCGCTGCATATTTACAAACAAATACATCTGCACCAATTTGTTCGGCGATTATACCGGCCATATGAGCCATTTCGGTTGAATGCTTAAGTACATTTTGGCCAAAACTCGTTCGATATTTTAGTTCTCCTACTAGCTGAATAAGCTCTCTTGGAACACCAACCACACCTACTTCTCTGGCGGCATCTTCTCCAGCTCTTATAACCTCTTTAAGTACTTGTTTTTGAGCTTTTTCTACTACCTCTTCTATACGACCAGGGTGTACTCGGCCGTCTTTTAAGAGCATCTCTAAAGCTACCCTTGCAACTTCTCTACGTATTGGGTCAAAACTACTTAAAATAATCATACCTGGGGTATCATCTACCATGATATCTACGCCAGTAGCACGTTGTAGGGCCTGAATATTACGACCCTCTTTGCCGATAATGCGACCTTTCATTTCTTCGTCTTGTAATTTTACGGCGGTAACAGTACGCTCTGCGGTAACTTCACTTGCCATGCGTTCCATAGCGGCCGCAATAATAGAAGCACCTTGCTCTTCTGCAAGATCTTTAGCATCATTTTGCAATTTTACAATTAAACCTGCAAGATCATTTTTGATATCTCGCTCAGTCATCTTCATTAATTTATCGGCTGCTTCTGTTTTTGTAAGCTTGGCTATTTTTTCTAGCTTTTCTTGCTGTTTAGTACGAAGTTCTCTAATTTCATTTTTTAGACCCTCTACTTCGTCTTCGTTTGTGCGTAGTTTTTCTGAACGCTTATCTAGTTCATCTAATTTTTTATCTAGATTTAACTCACGATTATTTATACGATTTTCTTTTTCGTTTATTTCTTTACGTAGTTGCTGTTCTTCTTTACGCAAATCTTCTGCCTTTTTGGCAGCTTCTTCTTCTGCTTTTCGCGTAACAGCAGCAGCCTCTTTATGAGCTTTTGCTAGTTCTTTTTCTGCCTGATTGGCATTGGCGCTAAGCTTTTTTTTGTTAATTGCCTGAGTCGCGCCAAAGCTTGCACCACCGGCAACAATTGCAGCCGCTAGGGCTACACCAATTGATATTGGATCCATATTTTAGTCCTTTCCCACAAACAAGCCCTTTTAAAGCAAACATCACTATCACTTCATTAGCCGCTTTTTGGCTTGTTATTAGTAGCAAATAATCATTAAGTCAATAATCGGAATCTCAAAAATGAGATATCCTTACTAATATAATACGCCATTTAGTTAACTAAGGGCAATTATTTTACTTTTTGGGTTTAGTAATATGCACAGGAGCGCCATATTCAGGAAGTATAATTTTACTATTTTTACCATTTTTTAGCATATCTAAACCATTATTAAACCAATCTTCACCATTAGTGCTTACAATTGGTATGTTTAAACTATAAGCTAACGTATTGGCAACTGTAATACCTATTCTTAAACCCGTAAAACTACCTGGCCCCTTAAATACCACCAAATCTGTTAGATCATTATATTTTAGACCATTTTTATCTAGTAAATCTTGTATTTTAATATTAATAGTATCAGACAATTGCCTATGGGCCTGCCAAGAATATACTTCTTTATTTTTACCATTATACAAACATATTGTGGCTTCTGGCTGATCTGTTTTTATACCTAATATCATGATAATAAGCCCTCTACCAAATAAAGCTTATTAGCTGGTGCCAAAATAATTAAAGTTCTATTAGTATCTCCACTAGGTTCAAAATTAATTTTTATAGTATCTTCTGGCAAAACGTCTTGCACAACATCTGCCCATTCTATAATTACTACCGCATTTGGCTCTTCTGTAACTTCTTTAAGCTCATTAGCAACTACACCTGGGTCTTGCAAACGGTAAAAATCAAAATGATACACCTTATATTTATTGCCTTGATAATGGTTAGATATAGTAAAAGTTGGGCTACTAACTACATCATTACTTTGCATACCCCTAACAAAACCTCTTGTAAAAGTTGTTTTACCACCGCCTAAATCGCTTATAAGCTCTATAACTTCGCCACCACTAGCGTTTTTTGCCAATCTTTCTCCTAATTGTTCTGTTTGCTTGGCATTTTTAGACTGCACAATAAATTTAACGTGTTTCATGCTATTTAATAGCATAAACTAGTATATAAAAATGTACCAGATATTTACCCTATTGATTGTCCCCGCAATATAAAAACGGGTATTTTTAGGATGATGATAGCTAAGCTACAAGTCTTATATCTTTAGATACGTAGAATAAAAAATATAAAATTGTAGCTAGATAGGGCATTTTAAGAACCACGTATTTGTTTTGCGGTGACTATATAAATAAGTTACAATTACCATTAGCATGTTATATTTTGGATCTAAACTACATAATACGCCGGTTTTTAGTATAAGGAGCGCCGGACGCATAAGTACGGCTACACTACCCATTATTAACCCTCATAATCTTCATATAGACGGCTTTTATGCAGATGCTATGAACAAAAAAAAGAATGGTGTAATTTTAGATATTGATATTAGAGAGCTAACAACAAAAGGTTTAATTATTAACGATCACCAAGATATTACAGAGCCAGACGAGCTGATACGATTAAAACCAATTATTGATTTAAAGTTTAAACTAATTGGTAAGCCCGTTTATGCAAGTAACAAAAAAATTGGCAAAATAAGTGATTACGCTGTTGATACTAAAAGTTTATTTATAGCTAAACTACATATACAACCAACTTTATTTAATAGTTTTAAACATAGTCATTTAATTATAGATAGAAAAAACGTTATAGAAGTTACAGATAAACACATAGTTGTTAAAGGCCCAGAGCTAAAAAGCAAAAGTAAAGTAAAATCTAAATTAGCTAATCAATCTATATTATCTTCTGCTAATGCATCTGCTATATCAGAATAGCTATAACCCTTACCAAGTAAATACTGTTTTAATTTAAGCGAGTCTTGATAGCGTGTTTGCCGTTTTTTTTGTTTTATTAACTCTTTTAACCTGCTATTTTGAGAATTATTATCATCTATTACTTGATTTACTATTTGAGCATCTACCCCTTTTTGTATTAACTCTAATTTTATAAATCTATCACTTTTTAATTTTCTTGATCTGTTATCTGCCCACCAATACGCAAAAGCTTTATCGTTTATATATTTTTTACTAACAAATTCATTACATATACTATCAATTAGCTCAGGTTGTATCTGCTTTTTTTGCAAATATTGCTTTAATTCTTTTTGCGAATGCGGTCTTAAAAGCACCCATTCTAATGCTCTGGCTCTAACCTTGCCATCTTGAGATAGCTTTTGCAATAAATTAACATCAGATTGCTCTATCTCTAATCCTACTTTTAATTTTTGTTCCAAAATTTGGTTAAGCGTTAAAGATAAAGTATATTTATTATCTATAAATACATTAACCCTGTCTGTATTTTTAACTTGCACACTTAACTTTGTTATTTTCATACTTAATCTAAAATATGATCTTTTTCTAAAGCTTCTATTAACTGAGGCAGCTCTAATAGCCCAGAAGTTTTACCTAGGTGATGACCATTTTTAATTGTAATGAATGTTCCGTTTAGTTTACCCGAAAGCTCTTTTGCATCATTAATGTCACAATACGGATCATTAGACCCGTGAATAAAATAAAATTTGTTGCACTTTTTAAGCATAATATTAGGCCTATAACTGTCTAAAAATAAGTTATTAAACTGGCCTTTTATAACCCAATCTGCATCTTTTGTTAACTTTTCGTTTAAAAAAGTGCCCGCTAAAACACAAGCCTTAACTTTAGGGAACCATTCACTTTGCAAAAGATTTAAGATTGTTGTGGCGCCAGATGAAAGCCCAATAAGCAAATTATCCGAAAAATCCCACCCTGAATTCTTTAAAAAATCATCGTAAGTATTTTTATTAGGCATATGATTATTAGGTAATAAAGGCGCGTAAACCTTGTAACCTTTTTGTTCTAAATAAGATTGTAGCCAAGGAAACCAAAAATCATCTGGGTTACTATCTGTACCATGAAATAAAACTGCTTTTTTTAACATACTTCTAACTATAAAGCGGCGGCACGTACTTTTTTATCTATTTCTGCTAAAACTTTAGGATTATCTATTAAATATTGTTTGGCTGCCTCTCGGCCTTGGCCAATTTTAGCATCGTTATATTCAAACCAGGCTCCAGCCTTACCAACAATATCGTGCTGAACGGCTAAATCTAGAGTTTCGCCCTCTATACTAATACCGTGATTATACATAATATCAAATTCTGCTTCTCTAAATGGCGGAGCAACCTTGTTTTTAACAACCTTTACTTTGGCGCGGTTACCTATAACGGCATCGGCGGTCTTAATTTGGCTAATGCGCCTAATGTCTAAACGTACAGAAGCATAAAACTTTAATGCATTACCACCTGTAGTTGTTTCTGGGTTGCCAAACATTACACCTATCTTCATTCTTAGCTGATTAATAAATATAACTGTACATTTACTTTTGTTAATAACACCAGTTAGTTTACGTAGGGCTTGGCTCATAAGACGAGCTTGCAAACCCATATGAGCATCGCCCATATCACCATCTATCTCTGCCTGGGGTACTAAAGCGGCAACACTATCTACCACAATTACATCTACCGCATTACTGCGAACCAAAGTTTCTACAATTTCTAATGCTTGTTCACCGTTGTCTGGCTGAGACACCAATAAATCTGATACTTTAACACCAATACGTTCTGCATAAGCTGGGTCAAGCGCATGTTCTGCATCTATAAACGCCGCTGTACCACCAGCTTTCTGTACCTCTGCTACGGCATGTAAAGTAAGTGTAGTTTTACCGCTACTTTCTGGCCCATAAATTTCTATAACTCTACCCCTTGGTATTCCCCCACCAAGAGCAATATCTAGCCCTAAGCTACCTGTAGAAAAGGTTTCTACATTTATTTTATGCTCATCGCCAAGTTGCATAATTGAACCTTGCCCAAATTGTTTTTGAATCTGTTGAACAGCAAGTTCTAAGGCCTGAGTTTTGCCTGCTGGTTTTACGCTTGTTGTTGAATCTTTTTTTTGTGCCATAAATATTTTTCCCCTCTTAATTAGTCTTTTACACTAATTAATATTATAGCAAACATTACTCAATCGCTTGCACCTTTATACCCTATTGCGCTACCATTAACATAAGCATGACAACATATATTAAATGTGGGGACTTTAATAAGCTAATTACATATAATTGGTTATTTACATGAGAGTATCAAATAAAGTTATAGAATCTTTACTAGACAAACTTGGTAAAGTCACACCAGATCAATTAGAATCTCTTCATCAGCAAGAAAAAAATGAACATAAATCATTGCAAGAGCTAGTATTAAGCAGTGGTTTAATTAGTGAAAAAGATTTAACAAAAGCTTTTGCCGAGCAAATTGATGTACCTTTTGTAGAAATAAATGTTAAAGACATAAAAAAAGAAATTTTGCACCTAATACCAGAACGTATCGCTCGGCAATATAATGCTGTAGTTTACGATACTACGCCAGAAGGCGCTCAATTATTAGCTATGGAAGACCCAGATGACGTTCAGGCTATTAGTTTTTTGCAAAAACAACTTGGGTCAGACCTTAAAATAGTAATAGCTACTCATTCTAATATACTAAAAGCAATAGACCAATACAGAGAAAACATTAGTAGCGAAATTACAGAAGTTATATCATCAGAAGAAGACACATCACAAGACGATGTAGCAGAAGAAGATATTGCAGAAGATTCCCCAATAGCACAAACAGTTAACTTAATAATAGAGGGCGCAATCAAATTGGGTGCTTCTGATGTGCACGTAGAGCCCAGAGAAAGTTATGTAGCCGTTAGGTACCGTATAGATGGCGTATTAAAAGAAGTAAACAAACTCCCCAAAAATGTTCAGGGTGCTTTGGTGTCGCGAATAAAAATATTATCTAACTTAAAAATAGACGAAAGACGCGCGCCCCAAGACGGCCGTTTTAAGATTAATATTAACGGGCTTTTATATGCCCTAAGGGTTTCTACTTTACCTATTACAGATGGAGAAAAGGTAGTAATGCGTATTTTAGACGAATCTAGTAAAGCACCAACCTTAAACGAACTCGGCTATTGGGGTGTATCGCTTAAAACTATTAATCATGCTATTACACAGCCCCATGGAATGGTATTAATTACCGGCCCAACCGGTTCAGGAAAGTCTACAAGCCTTTTTAGTATATTAAGTATTTTAAATAACGTAACGGTAAATATATCTACCGTAGAAGACCCAGTAGAATACAAAATACCTGGGGCAAACCAAACGCAAGTAAACCCTAAGGCGGGTATGACCTTTGCAAGCGGCCTTAGAGCCCTGTTAAGACAAGATCCAAACATAATTATGGTAGGAGAAATAAGAGATGGAGAAACGGCCAGCCTTGGCGTACAGGCGGCCCTTACTGGGCATTTAGTTTTTGCGACCCTTCACACTAATAATGCCGCTACATGCTTACCGCGCTTGTTAGATATGGGTATAGAGCCATTTTTGATTGCCAGCACCGTAAGAGCTGTTGTTGGCCAACGTTTAGTGCGGCGGCTTTGCCAATACTGTAAACAAAAATCTAAACCATCGGAAAATATATTAAAAAGAATAGAGGAAAGCTTTAATATAAATAACTTAGAATCTATGCAACAAATACATAGTCTAGAACAACAGGCCGCAGAAGAAGGCATAGGAGTTTTAAATAAAAAAGACTCAATTAATTTTGGCTCTAATGAAAAAGGAATCAATTTTTTATGGCAAGCCAAAGATGAGGGTTGTGATGAATGTGGGCATTCAGGCTACAAAGGAAGAATGGGCATATACGAAGTACTAGGGAATAATAGTGATATTCAGAAACTTATTGTAAGCAACGCCACAAGCGATGTTATACAGCAACAAGCTGTTAAAGCTGGCATGATAACAATGCATTTAGATGGTTTAGTAAAGGCTTTACGTGGCCTCACAACTATAGAAGAAATTTTAAGGGTAACCACAGAAGAATAATTATGTCAAAATATAAATTTAAAGGGTTAGACAAAAATGGTAAAGTGCAGACAGGAAGCATAGAAGCAAGTTCAGAATCTGTTGTTATTCAAACTTTATCAAAACAACATATTAAGCCGCTAACAATTTCAAGAGTTTCAGAGACAAACATACTTAAACGTTTTAGAAAAAAAGTAAAGTCTAAAGATGTTTCAATTTTTACCAGACAGCTATCTACAATGGTGTCTGCAGGTATCCCATTAAGCAGGTCTTTCCATACACTAGAGCAGCAAACAAATAACCGCTACTTTCAATCTGTTATTGCCGATCTTGCAAAACAAATAGAGGGCGGAACAAATATTGCAGATGCTCTGAGCAAATACCCAAATGTTTTTGACGATGTATACGTTAATATGGTAAAAGCGGGAGAAGCCGGCGGTATTTTAGACGAAATCTTAAAACGCCTAGCTACTCAGCTAGAAAAAGATCAAAGTATCAAAAAAAAGGTAAAGAGTGCCACAACCTACCCTAAAGTAATTTTTGGTATTACAATAATTGCATTTATAGTGGTTATGAACTTAATTGTGCCAAAAATTGGGGGCATGTTGCTAGAACTAGGTGGCCCTGATGCAAAATTACCACTACTAACAAGAGTAATGATAGGTTTAAGCGATTTTAGTAAACAATATGCCATATTTATTATCATATTTTTACTAATTGCAATTTATGTATTTAGAAGATATGTAAAAACACCAAAAGGTAAACTAAAATATCATCAATTTTTACTAAAAATACCAATTGTTAACAACCTAATAATTAAAGTAGCTATAGCTCGGTTTTCTAGAATGTTTTCTAGCTTAATGTCATCTGGGGTAAATGTAATAGAATCTATAGAAATAACTGCGGCCAGTATGGGTAATAAAGTATTAGAAAACGAACTATTAGACGCCGCAAACGAGGTAAAAGCCGGCAAACAACTTTCGGAGCCCATATCTAAAAGTAAGCACTTTCCGGCCATTGTTAGCCAAATGCTTGCAATTGGCGAAGAAACAGGAGAAACAGACAAGATTTTAGTAAAAATAGCAGACTTTTACGAAGAAGAAGTAGACACCACAATAGAATCACTTAGCTCTATATTAGAACCCCTAATGATTGTTATTTTGGGTGGAATGGTGGGTCTTGTGGCGGCAAGTGTTATGGGCCCCATGGCCTCTTTAAGCAGCGGCGTAACAAAATAGTGGAGATACTCAAATAGATCGTAGACACATCGCTCTAGTAGAATAGTTAATGTAA
>CAYRFD010000032.1:0-11603 GCA_964423475.1 uncultured Candidatus Saccharibacteria bacterium | reverse complement strand
TATCAAATACGTAGGCAGATTCACCCCTTGTTCCCTTTACTTCACTAAAACCAAAAGGCATATTGACGGCTGTTCCTAAACCCTGCTTTTGTGCATAAACCTTTGCTGGGTCTGCCTGATCGTAATTTACTAGATCGTGATAATTAAGCTTTTTATTGGGCACTAGCTACTCCTTTTAAATAATTATTCCAACCATTGGCTGTTAACTTAGAATCAGTATCTATAACTAAACTATGTTGTTTTTCTTTGTAATTAATATACCTAGTATTTAATTCTGAGTTACTTAAACTAAGTATTTCTATGGCAAATAAAGCTGCGTTTATTGCACCGTTTTCTGGCATTGTTGCAAGTGGCACACCTTTAGGCATTTTAATATTAGACCAAAGTGCCTCATGATCATGATGATTAGGTTTAATTGGCACAGCTAAAACGGGTAGTGTTGTGTGTGATGCTGTCATCCCCGGTAAATGAGCCGAACCACCAGCACCAGCAATTATTACTTTAATTCCCCTAGATGAGGCTGTTTTTGCATATTCCGCCATAACATCTGGAGTACGATGAGCCGAAATTATGCGCACCTCATAGCCTACATTAAAATCATCTAAAATTTGAGCGGCTTGGCTCATAACACTTAGATCAGAATCTGACCCCATAATTATTCCTACAATTGGATTTGGCATTTTATATTCCTATACACTTAGATTTCTCCTTGCTTTATTAGCTTTTAGTTTAGCAGATTGCAAAGTCTTACCGGTTGCCGTTATGTGACCCATTTTTCTATCTATCTTTGTAGGAGATTTACCGTAAATATGAACTTTAACATTTGGTATTTTTAATGATTTATCTAAACCAGCCACAACCGTTGGGCCATCCCTTTCTCCTAAAATATTAACCATAACTGCGTTATTTACTACAAGTTCTGTACTACCAAGAGGTAAACCTAAAATTGCTCTAATATGTTGCTCAAATTGAGATGTGCTATTAGCCTCTGTTGTGTAATGACCAGAATTATGAACCCTGGGGGCAATCTCGTTTACAATAACTGATCCATTTTTGGTTAAAAATAGCTCAATTCCAAAAACACCGGCGCCGTTTAAATTTTTAGCCACTTTTCTTACTACGGCCTCGGCTTTTTTTATAATTTTATTGTTTACCTCTGCAGGTGCTATTACTTCTATGCAAATATTTCTTTTATGTACGGTTTCTACTATTGGATATAGCTTAATATCACCTTTTATTGTGCGAGCAACCATGGCAGCAAGCTCTTTATTAAAAGGAACGTACCCTTCTGCATAAACCGGCTTGCCCGCAAATTGCTTAAATGCTTGCTTAATTTTACTTGGGCTATCTACAACAATATTGCCCCTGCCGTCGTAACCGCCTTGACGTGTTTTAATTATCATTTTGCCATTAAACTTTTTAAGAGCTTTTTTAGCATCTTCTAAATCATTTATACCCACAAATGGTGCAACTGGTATGCCAGCATCTACTAAAAATTGTTTTTGCAAAAATTTATCTTTAATAATTTTAATTGTTGCAGGTGAGGGATGCACCGGAAAACCACTATTAGCAAGTTCTTTTAAAGTATCTACATCTACGTGTTCTACCTCTATAGTTATTACATCGGAATATTCGGCAAGCTTTTTTATGGCATTGGCATCTTTTAGACCTGCCTTAATTTGTTTAGCTCCAACTTGAGCCGCGGGACAATTTTCTGAAGGGTCTATAACAATAACCTTATAACCCATTTGATGAGCAGACAACGTTAGCATACGCCCTAATTGCCCACCCCCTACAATCCCAATTGTTTTTTGGACCATACTAATATAATACAGGATAAACTTGTAATTTTCATTGTAGTATTAAACAATGGTTTTATGACAACTACACAAATACTCTCAAGCACAAATTATCAATTTCCTGGCCAAAAAGCGGTATATCATGGCAAGGTAAGAGACGTATACGACATGGGCAATACATTACTATTTATTACAACCGATAGATATTCTGCTTTTGATCGTAGTTTAGCGCTTATACCAAACAAGGGTGCTTTACTAACAGCAATTACTAAATGGTGGTTTGAACAAACAAAAGATATTGTTAAAAATCACATTATTGAATACCCTGATGCTAATGTTATTTGGTGCAAAAAATACAAAGTTTTACCACTAGAAGTAGTTGTAAGAGGCTATATTACTGGTGTTACTAACACCTCTTTATGGCATACTTACAATAAAGGCCAAAGAAATTACGGAGAATTTATATTACCAGACGGTCTTAGAAAAAACGACAAGCTACCACAGCCAGTACTTACGCCTACTACAAAATTTGAAACACACGACCGCAACCTTACGCCAGAAGAAGCCGTTGCAGAAGGCTTAATTGATAGTAAAGTATGGCAAGATGTTAAAAAAATTGCCTTAAAATTATTTACTTTTGGACAAGAAATTACATCTAAAAAAGGGCTTATTTTAGTAGATACAAAATATGAGTTTGGAATAGATGAAAACAATAATATAATTTTGATAGACGAAATACACACACCCGATTCTTCTAGATATTGGTTAGAAAGTAGTTATAAAGAACGTGTAGATAATAATTTAGAACCAGAAAATTATGATAAAGAATTTCTACGGCTTTGGTTTAAAAATAAATTTGATCCTTACAATGATAAAACTGCTCCTAAGGTACCAAAAGATATAACACAAGAACTAGAAAGACGATATAAATTTGTGTATAAAAAACTTAGCGACAAAGTATTTATACCACCAAGAAGACACAATATTAATATAGATATTGAGCAAAATATATTAAAAGTACTTCAAAAATAAACTTAAATATTAGTGCATAAAAAAGCCACGGCAAAGCTTGTCTGGCATAGCAATTACTCCCGTGCCATAAGAATTTATAGTTGCAAAAACACTTTCATCTGCAACCGACCCACTAGAAGTTATAATAAGGCTAACACCAACTTTTGCCAATAGTTCTGGGCCATCTGCAAATGGGAAAAAACTATCGCTATAGGCAACGCAACCACTAATTTTTGTTTTATCTAGCTTTATAGTAATTTCCATTTTTTTTGTATTAAGTTCTGGCAATGCGTTATTTGTGCGAGTTAAGGCTAATTGCCCAGCCCCAACTCTGTCTTGTTGGCCCACACCATTACCTATTAACATTCCATCTTTAACAAGAGTAATTGTATTGCTATTACTTGTGCAACCAATTGCCCACGCCAGTATTGCATCTTGTTCTTGTTTTTTTGATACTTTACCATGACGCTTTAATTCAATATCTTGCAAATCTAGAATAAAGGTATAGTTTGGTTGCTCTAAATAGCCCCCCCTTACTGGCCGAACTCTACGCTTGTTGTCTAAAGAATCTTTGCTTAAATTAGCCAACGCGGGGTTAATCATTACTCGTAATTTTTTACGCCCCAAAATTTGTAAAGCCTCTGAAGAAACCGATGACCCAATTACACCATCAAGCAAGCGTGAAGTATTTTCATCCATAGCATAGTGTACCAATGCTTCGGCAACCTCTTTACTAATATCTCCGTTTATCATAACTACACCACCAAAAATAGCTCTAGTATCACCCATTAACATTTTCTGAACGGCTTCTTTATGTGTACCCGCAACAGCAGCTCCACAAGCATTTCCATGTTTTACACCAACCGCAATTGCCGGAACATTATTAAAATTAACATCATAGCCTGCAGCAACATGAGTTATTGTTTGCAATAATCTATCTATGTCTGTGTAGTTAATAAAACTTGGCTGCATACCTTTTACTAGTTCAAATTTGTCTAAGCCTAAAGGGTCTATACTTATTCTATTATCTGAATAAAAACCCGCATCTTGTTGCTGAGGGTTTTCTCCGTATTTTGTAGTTACTTTTCTGTGTGATATTTCACCAGAAACGTTACTACCTCCCATATATTTAGCCAAAGCTAAGGTATATCTTGTAACTTCATATTCTGCTTTGGCAGCAAGCTCTTTAACAAAATCATCTTTACCGGGCATACCCTTAGATAACCATTCTATAACTACGGGCCTTTGCTCTGCTAAAGACAATACTATACGCCTGCCTTTTGCTGCAGCCCGCAAAAGCGTTGGCCCACCAATATCTGTTTGAGTAATTATATCTTGCATAGTTACATCTTTTTTAACTAACTCTTCTTCTAGTGGGTACATGTCTACACATACTAAGTCTATTAACGGAATGTTAAGTTGTTTTAATTCTTGCATATCTGACTTACTAGTAGTATCTGCCAATATGCCTGCAAAAATCTCTCGGCTAAGTGTTACAACTCGGTGGCCTAGTATTGCCTCGCCCCCAACTAATTCTGAAACGTCATTAACCTTAATATTAGATTGTTTAAGCTTTTTGGCGGTTCCACCAGATGCAAAAATTGTAAAACCATTTTTTACTAAACCTTTAGCAAATTCAACAATACCATCCTTGTTATACACAGATATTAACGCGTTTTTTGTTGACGCCATATATACACTCCCTTATGTTACAAATTATATTGTGTTCTAACTAAACATTATCAACGAGCCTTAAGCCGATTGCAAGCCGCATATATCAAACTACAGTAAGCAATGCGTAGTTATATCATATTTACTCCTTCTATTATTTTTCATTACCATATCATAAATAAATCATAAGCACTTTTATCTATATAATTGCTATCTGTACTGTTATGCTATAAACATGAACGAATCGCTACAGGATGACCAAAAAATTGAACAATTTAATACAATACAAGAATTACTTGACACACTTAGAAAAGAGCCCACTAAAGAAAAAACCGGCTACGAAAGACCTGTCTATAGATTACCAAATGGTAGTGAAGTAAGATTCTATTTACCTAGCGAAGCGGTTAATAATTATGACGTTATTGGTGGACCAGTTAGCATTGATACAACGGACACCGCGTTTTTTGGCAAAATGCGCACACCAAGAACTGGGGCAACAAGCTCCTTGTACCAACCGCGATCTGAAGTAAAGAACCCACCACTAAGGAGCGAGCAAAACTCATTTGTTGTAGAAGCAAACGTTGTTAGCATTATGAATTTTGCGGCTGCACTACTCATACAAAGTACTCAAGAATTGCCCTATAGCCCACAAGCATTATATAGATCTTCAAAATCAATTACAGACGGAAAGCCAGATGAACTTGCAATAGAAATCTCTAATATGCTAGTGGCAATGCGCTTAGTAGGTGAAGAAATCATAAAAACCGAATTAGGAGACTTTGACCCAGAGTTGTTGATGGTATTAATGTTAACACAAGAAACTGAATTTACTTCAAAAATACGACAAATATTTACCGAATGTACCGAAGAACTTAAAGCAAGACAACAAAAGCAAAAAGAAGAAGAAAGTGGCATAAGATATAGTCTAGAAAATAACGAAGGCGCAGCTATGCCATTGTCGAGTATAGCACTTGTACATAGCACGCGCACTAGACCGATTTTTAAAGACGGCAAGTGGGTCCAACCAACTAGACAATCAGGACTATCAACAACTAGTAACAGAACCACACTACACTTTTCATTTAATGGTGTCGTAGCTAACCCAGGCCAAAATAATTCTAGCTGGAGAACCTATGACACTATCATAATTACCCCCCTAGAGAGTATGTTAGCAGAACACCCAGAAGGTATTGAGTTTGTTAGCTCACAGGATACAGCCGTAGATTTTGAACATAATGAAGATTGTAAATTTCCAGAAGGCACAATTGTAATATCATCCGGTTTAATGCAAAGTGATAAATATTGGCAAAGTATAGATGAAAAAACCGGCCAAATCCAATACAGAAGACACAATTTTACAAGCTCTCATTTACAAGATATATTTACAGTTAACGGTGAACGAACAAACTGGCCAAGACTAGATGATGTAATCAAAGAAGTTCTGAGTACTTATAATAGGTATAATACTTCTATTAAGATTACTGAAATTCTACAAACACTGTACAAAAATAATGAATATCCTACTGCAGAAACGGTAGCAGAAAGTATTACTAATAATATTAATTTTGATGATAATATTGAGGATTCGAAAAATTCACTTAAACTTAAAAAAGCCCTTATTATTGCTATAGAGGCACAATATGCTAATAAAGCTAGGGCAAAGATAGTAAAACAACAGCTAGAAAAACATCAATACCCACTATTTGAACAAACTACAGAAGGTGCAAAACCAGCAGACAAAAATCTACACCCATCATATTATGCAATGTTAGCTAAAAATGGATTTTACGGTTCTGGCAATCATACAGGATATGGCACAAGCGCATTAGATTATCTTGCACATAGTGTATATGATGGTAGGGGTGACATGGTCCTGCATGAATCAATATCTTTAGATACAATACTTGATAAAATTCGTTCTATTGAGGCTTTTTGGAATAAACATGAAACGGGGGATGATCCAGGTAGAATTTCTATCCCGCCAAAAGGCTTAAGAAATGCTTATATGTTGGGTTTGCTCGGTATTACGCATACGCATAAATATGCATTAATTAGAGAAGCCGCCAATGCAGCAAAATTAGCGATTGCGGGCTCCCTAGATGGCTGATAATATAGATAAATGCACCCCACCAATGAGCAACTAAACAAATTAATCTTGGCAGTAACTAAATCTAGTAATAATCCAGATTTTATACACCGCCAATGGTTTGTAGATTATCACTTAAAAATTGTCCAGCAAATAGCGTTAGAACTAATAAGTTATTATCCAAAAGCCAATAAAGAGATTGTTATAGCGCTTGTTTGGATACATGACTACGGTAAAACAATAGATTTTAAAAATCAATATGAAACAACATATATTAAAGGCAGAGAATTAATGATAGAGCTGGGTTTTGATAAAGATTTTACAAATAAAATAATTAATTATGCAATTACTTTAGATAGTCACTCAAGCCAAGACTTAAGCAATGCACCAATTGAAGTACAAATTGTGTCATCTGCAGATGGATGTGCCCACTTTATAGGCCCATTCATGTCTATATATTGGTGGGAAAATCCGCAAAAAACACATAAAGATTTAATGCAATCTACTATTAATAAAGCTAATAAAGATTGGAACCACAAAATAGTATTGCCAGAAGCTAGAAAAAATTTTGAATCAAGATATAAATACATTATAGAGCAATATGGGGTGTTCCCAGAAAATTTTATCAGTAAATAAAATAATTTCGTACTTGTATTTAAAAAATATGTTTGCTACAATCTGTACTTAAGTGTGAAGAAAAAATTAGCTACAACCACGTTTAAATCGCAGCAACAGAATCGCTCTGAAGGGGGCGATTTTTTTAAATCTACTAGTAGCATGCTTTATTTGGCTGATGGTAAAAACTTTAGCGGTAATATACCCAAAAATCAGGAAAACTCTTTAGACGGAGAAGTAGTATTTAATACTGGTATGAGTGGATATGTAGAATCTTTAACAGACCCGTCTTATTTAAATCAAATTCTTGTATTTACTTATCCGCTAATTGGTAACTACGGCGTTCAAGTAGATAAATTTGAATCAAACAAAATCCATGTAAGAGGTGTTGTTTTTAGCGAACTAGCCCTAAACTTTAGCCACAGTTTAGCCCAAAAATCTTTATATACTTGGCTTATAGAACAAAAAATACCCTTCATAACTAATGTTGATACTCGTGCACTTACTAAACATTTAAGATCTAATGGATCTATTATTGGGGCTATTGGTCACAAACCAAAAAATAAAATTATTAACCATAGTATTGTTTCTGTTAGTAAACCAGTTATTTACAACAAAACAAATAAAAAAATTGTTATTGTTGTAGACTGTGGAGCAAAAAATAATATCATAGAATTGCTAAAAAAGTTTCCTGTTTGTGTAAAAGTAGTGCCATATGATTATGATTTTACAAAAGAAAAATACGATGGCTTACTACTAACCAATGGGCCCGGAGATCCAATAAATTATGTAGAAACAATTAAAAATGTAGGGCGCGCTCTAAAAATAAATAAACCTATTTTTGGGATATGTTTGGGTAACCAAATACTTGCATTAGCTGCAGGTGCAAAAACCTACAAATTACCCTTTGGTCATAGGGGGCATAACCAGCCTTGCATATACAATGAAACAAAGCGTGCTTACATAACAAGCCAAAATCATGGCTATGCAGTAGATCAAAAATCTTTACCCAAGCAATGGTTTGCATCATTTATTAACGCCAACGACGGTTCTGTAGAGGGTATATCTCATAACTCAAAACCATTTTCTGCCGTGCAATTTCACCCAGAGGCCTGCCCTGGGCCAACAGATACAGAATGGTTATTTGAAAGGTTTATAAAACAACTATGAGTAATACATATCCAAAAAAAGTAATAATCTTAGGTTCTGGTGGGCTACGTATAGGGCAAGCTGGTGAATTTGATTATTCTGGCTCTCAGGCAATAAAAGCACTAAAGCAAGAAGGTATAAAAACGGTTCTTGTAAACCCAAACATAGCTACCGTTCAAACAGATAATGATATGGCGGATACTGTATATTTTCAGCCGTTAAACGAAAATTCTGTAACTAAAATTTTAGAAAAAGAAAAACCAGATGCTATTATGCTAAGCTTTGGTGGGCAAACGGCTCTTAACCTGGGCCTATTGTTAGATAAAAAAGGAATTTTTAAAAGGCTTAATATAAAAGTACTGGGTACATCTGTTTCTACTATAAATATTACAGAAGATCGTGAGCTCTTTAAGAAAGCCTTAACTAAAATTGGTACCAAAACTGCCCTAAGCGAGGTTGCATATAACCAAAAACAAGCCTTGGCAGCAGCTAATCGCATTGGCTATCCAATTATGCTTAGATCTGCATATAGCCTTGGTGGGCTGGGCTCTGGCCGTATAAACAACGATAAAGAACTTATAGACCGCACTAAAGAGGTTTTAAACGCAACGTCTCAGATATTAATAGAAGAATACTTAGCCGGCTGGAAAGAAATAGAGTACGAGGTTGTTCGTGACATTGATGGCAATATAATTACAGTTTGCAACATGGAAAACTTAGACCCAATGGGTATCCATACGGGCGAAAGCATTGTTGTAGCACCATCACAAACACTTACGAATACCGAGTATCATCACCTTAGAGAGGTTGCCCTTAATACTATAAGCCATTTAGGAATTATTGGTGAATGTAATATACAATACGCTGTTAACCCAAACAATGGTGATTATAGAGTAATAGAAGTTAATGCAAGGCTTTCACGTTCTAGCGCACTTGCATCTAAAGCTACTGGCTACCCACTAGCTTTTGTAGCAGCACACTTAATGCTTGGCAAAAAATTATACGAAATTAAAAATTCTGTAACTGGCACAACTACTGCATTTTTTGAACCAGCCCTAGACTATATTGCAGTTAAAATGCCCCGATGGGATCTTTCAAAACTAAAAAGCAGCGATCACAATATTGGATCAGAAATGAAAAGCGTTGGCGAGGTAATGGCCTTGGGGCGATCATTCCCAGAAGCTCTGCAAAAAGCTGTTCGTATGCTAAATATTGGCGCCAACGGTATAGGAGACCATCCTTTTGTTTTTAAGAATGTTAACAAAACAATTAAATACGCAACTGACAAACGTTTGTTTGCTTTATATCAAGCTATTTTACAGGGTAAATCCTTAATAGATATACATAAATTATCTGCAATAGATAATTGGTTTTTGTATCATCTTAAAGAAATTGCAAATACACAAAATGAAATTGCTACAAAATCTTTATCTAAAGCATTACTGTATAAAGCTAAACAACAAGGCTTTTCAGATGTAACTATAGCTAAAATTACCAACTCAACCCAAAAAGCTGTTCGTATAAAAAGAATTAAAAATAATATTACTCCTGTAATAAAACAAATAGATACTTTGGCCGGCGAATTCGACGCAGAAACCAACTATTTATACTTAACGTATCATGGAGATACAAACGATATTAAACCATTAGGCAAAATAGCCTATATTATTTTAGGATCTGGCCCCTATTGTATAGGCTCTTCTGTAGAATTTGATTGGTGTGCCGTGAATGCTGCAAAAACACTCTCAAAAAATGGACATAAAACAATTTTGATTAACTCTAATCCAGAAACGGTATCTACAGATTTTGATAGATCAGATAGGTTATATTTTGATGAACTAACTTTTGAGCGTGTTCAAGACATAGCAGATTTTGAAAGTGCAAAAGCAACGATTGTTTCTGTAGGTGGTCAAATAGCAAATAATTTAGCCCTACCTTTAGCAAAAGCTCTATACCCCATATTAGGTACTCAGGCTACAGATATAGACAGAGCAGAAGACCGTCAAAAATTTTCTGCAATGTTAAATAAATTAAACATAGATCAACCCAATTGGTGCGAAATAACAAGTTTAAAAGCAGCTCAAGATTTTGCCAATATAACAGGCTACCCACTACTTATAAGGCCTTCTTATGTGCTTTCTGGTGGAGCAATGAATGTTATTCAAGACAAATCACAATTAAAAAAATACCTAAATGAAGCCACGGTTTTATCTCCAGATCACCCAGTAGTTATTTCACAATTTATTACACATGCTAAAGAGTTAGAAATAGATGGAGTAGCAAAAGACGGCGAACTTGTAATCTACGCCATATCAGAGCATATAGAAAACGCAGGTATTCATTCTGGAGATGCAACTGTAGTATACCCTGCGCAAACACTATATCTAGAAACCGTGAGACGCGCGCGCATTATTGCAAAGAAAGTGGCTAAAAACTTAAAAATAACTGGCCCCTTTAACATACAGTTTTTAGCAAAAGATAATCAGTTAAAAGTAATCGAATGCAATGTTAGGTCATCTAGATCTTTTCCTTTTGTGTCTAAGGTAAGCGGATATAATTTTATAGAAATTGCTATAGAATCTATGCTAGATACCCATAAAAAAACAACTTATCAAACCCTAGACTTAGACCACGTAGCAGTAAAGACACCACAATTTTCTTATAACCGCCTAAAGGGCGCAGACCCAGTTGCCGGTGTAGAAATGGCATCTACCGGAGAAGTTGCCTGTTTTGGTGACACTTTAGAAGAAGCATTTTATCGTTCATGGCACGCTACTGAACAACAGATTAAGGGTAAGCGTTTATTTATAAGTTTGCCAGATGAGCAAAAATTTAAATTTATAGATGAGCTAAAATCACTAAAAGAGTCTGGCTGGGAAATTTATGCTACAAAAGGTACACATGATTACTACAAAAAGAATGGTATAATCACAAAAAAACTACATAAAATTCAAGAGAATCTAGAACCAAGCGTGGGCAATGTTATTACAAATCAAAAAGTAGATCTTATGATAAATGTACCAGCTACTGTAGAACAAACCAAAGATGCCTATACTATTAGACGACTTGCTATAGATCATCATATACCCTTATTTACAAATGCAGAAACCGGTATTTTAATGTTAAGATGTTTAGCAGATATCAAACTACAAGACTTACCCGCCAAACCTTGGGCAGATTACGTTAATAAAAGTTAATAATATATTAAATATACTCTTATCAACAACACCCCTAACCTACTAAGGCTTGGGGTGTTGTATTGGTTTGGTTGA
>CAYRFD010000031.1:0-11849 GCA_964423475.1 uncultured Candidatus Saccharibacteria bacterium | reverse complement strand
GTACAAAAAGCCGTTCGATATTCTGGCTCGAACGGCTAAAAATGCAAACTGGCAGCCGAGTTTAAAGAATTTATAGAGGGCCAACTTACGTATTATAAAACATGGCAAGCCGAGGCAAATAAAGGCTTTAAATATGTACCGCGCACACAGCGGATTGCCCTGCGTACTGCAGTAGATATGTATAACTACACTGCTAAAAACATTGCAAAAAAGCCTTTTTTGGTGTTTAATAAAAATATTAAACCAAGTAAATACCGTGTGGTGGGGCGCGCACTAGTGAGGTCAATCCATGCGTAACCTGTTGTATCTTTTTATAAATCTACTTATATTTTTGCCAGTTTTGGTGTTAAGTTTTAAAACAGATGTAAAACCACATAAACATGTTAAAGGTTTATTGGCGGGGTATTTCTTAGTTAGTTTACCATTTATAATTTGGGATATCTGGGCCGTAAGCCAAGGCCATTGGGGGTTTAATGGGCAGTACGTTACAGGTGTTAGCTTATTTGGCATGCCCATAGAAGAGTATTTGTTTTTTGTTACTGTACCGTTTGCAATGATATATGTTTGGGGAGTTGTTAAAAAATTTGTTGCCGATGGATCGGCTATGATTTTAGTACCTTTGTTATTTTTGGGTTTGGCCGCAGGGTCCTCTGTGTGGTTATTAATTAGCCAATGGTCTAATGGCTATACCAGATTTGCCGCTATTGCAATGTTAATAACAGTTGTTTTTGCTGTTTTGTCTAGGTTGGCTTTCACAAAACGATTTTGGGCCTTTCAGTTATTATTACTTGGTTTGTTTTTAATATTTAACTCTGTATTAACTGGTTTGCCAATAGTTACTTACGGCAGTGATGCAATTGTGGGTCTAAGAATAGGTGATATACCAATAGAAGATTTTTATTTTAACTTTGCATTTATAAATCTGTTTTTACTAGTTTTTAATAAAGTAGACACCCCTCGATTATTAACGAGTTAGAATTATAATTGGTAATATATTATTCAGGAGCAAGTATATGATTAAAGCAAAAGGTCCAGTACATTTAAAAGAGCGTTTTATCCCTATTAGCTTTGTGGGTATAGATGGTATTGAATATACTTATGCTCGAGACAAGGGCAGATTCGGTAAGGCGGTATACTATTTATGTTGGCAAGAACCCTCTGCCATAATGGATACTGATACTAATGGGAATGGTTACCCAGTTTACAATGCTCATGTACGGCAGATCATCAATAATGACAATGGCCATGAGGAGGGTCCTGTAGAACTAGTGGCAGAGTGCTAAGGTAAATTGTATAGGTATTTTGTGTTTTTACTTTAATTTTTTTGTTGACATCTACTGTTTTTATGGCTATTATTAATACCATAAGCGTGAAAACTAAAAACGCTCGCACAAAAAATAATAACAAAGACTAAAAAGAGGAAAAAATCGTGGACAATCCGCACATGCGTCCGCGGTTTGCTCAATATCATGGTGTACCTAAAGCTTCCGCAGAGGCCAATGTACAAAATGCCATGGTTGCAATGCATTTACCGCAAACAATACCTCAGGTATTTGGGTCTACCCCCCAAGTAGCTGAAATACCCGATTTTAATATTCGGGCAAAAACATACAAAAGAGCGCGTCTTAACCATAAAATATTTAAGTTATCGCTAATTTTGGGCATTATTATTTGTGTAGTAATAGCTATTTTAGGCATAGTTGGGCTAATTTTAAATAGTAAATATGCCGGTAGGGCATTGCCTTATACTTATGTTGGAGAACTTTCTGTAGGTGGCCTTACGGAGGCGCAAATTAGTAGTGTACTAGATAATCGTGCTAAAGAGGTTAGTGTAATCTTAAAAGATGGAGGTTTAACCAGAGAGGTGCCAGCTAGCGCCCTTGGGGTTACTTTTGATACTAAGGCAGCTAGTCAAAAGGCTATTTCTGGCTTTAACCCGTTTAGATACTTAGATAGGCGTTCTTTATCTGTGCCCACCCAAGTTAGTGATTTAGCAGTAGATGGCTATATCAGAATGTCTGTTGCAGATATGCAAACAAAAAATGTTAATGCTAGTATGGTTAAAGATAAAAACGGTATAAGTATATCTCCAGAAATTAACGGTTTTAGAACAAGCTCTGCTTACGTTGCAGATCAGCTGCGTAAACAACTACCCCAACTAGATAATGCCGTTATTAATTTGTCTAAGGCAACAGATAGGCCAAGTATAACTGCGGCAGATTTGCAAGATGACGTAGAGCTTGCTAAACGAATAATTGCAACAAATGTAGTAATAGAAGCGGCAGGCCAACGTATTGTGCCAACGCAAGATCAAAAGTTTGGCTGGTTACAAATGGATGATTCAGCGGGCTCAAACACGCACTTATCTCAAGCAAAAATTAAAGAATATGTGTATTCTTTAGTATCAAAAAGCAATACAGAACCAGTAAACGAAAAAATAGTGACAAATCCAGACGGAAGCCAAAAAATTGAGCCAGGCGAGAACGGTCGTAGTGTTAACAACTCTGAAGATGTTATAGCTCAAATAATTAGATCGTTAGAAGCTCAACAACCCGTAAAAGTTGCCTTTACTTTTGACGAAAAGCAACGGGTTACTATTAATAGAAATGGTTTAGTATTAGCTAGCGCGACTCCAACAACGCCTGCCGGCGATAATCAATCACAAGAAACGGCTTTGCAACCCAACCAAAATACAGCACTATCTACGCCTGCGCAGTAATTGCTTATAATTATTAAAGTAAGATTGCTTTTGCTTTAAAATGCAAAATACTTAAAAGTCATATATACTAGCTAACAGATAGGAATATGCATTGTGGCAGATAAGCAAAAAAGACTTGTACTAATAGACGGAAAAAGTGTTTTTTATCGTGGCTATTACGCAATGCCAAACTTAAGCACAAAAGACGGCACGCCAACCGGTGGAGTATATGGTTTTACAGTATTAAGCCTAGAGGTAATTAAACGCCTTAAGCCAGACTACGTAGCAGTTGCGTGGGATAAGCCAAAAACAAATATTCGTAAGCGCTTGCAGATGTATCCAGAATATAAAGCTGGCAGAAAGCCCGCACCACCAGACTTTTATGCCCAAATACCACTTTTGCACGAGCTTTTAGAAAGTTTAGGTTGGCCCATGTATGAGCTAGACGATTACGAGGCCGATGATATTATTGCCGGCTTAGCAAAAAAGGCCGATGCAAAAGATATAGAAACAATAATAATTACAAGCGATCTAGATGCCCTGCAGTGCATTAGCAAAAATACCAAAGTATATGCTCTAAAAAAAGGTTTAAGTAATATAGAAGAATTCCACCCAGAAAGTTTTACAGCAAAATACGGCCTAGAGCCTAATCAGTTTTTAGATTTAAAGTCATTGCAAGGCGATAGTAGCGATAATATCCCGGGGGTTGCTGGTATAGGCGCAAAAACTGCTAGTTCGTTGTTAGGCCAATATAAAACGCTAGATGGCGTATACGATAATTTAGAGCTAATAAGTGGTTCAACTTATAAAAAGCTTAAAGATGGCAAAGAAATGGCTTATTTAAGCAAAAAATTAGCAACGTTATTTATAGATGCGCCAATAAAATTAGATTTACCGGCAATGGATGTGCATAAATTTAATATGGCCAAGCTAAAAGATAATTTACAAAAGTTAGAATTTAGGGCTATTTTACGAACATTACACGATATACCGGTGCCAGATGGCCAAACAGAGGCCCTGCAGGCTGCTCCAGCCGGTAATATGGCCGTACCTAAGCTAGTTAGTATTCAAGATTTTAAAGCCGCTCAAGAGCTATATATGTACCCCATAACAAAAGACGCTTTTGGCAGGGAACCTATAGCAATTATTGTTGCTACAAAAACTCAAGTAACTTTTGTACAAGAATTTAATAGTAATTCTGTAAATTGGCTAACTGGTATTTGTAAAAATGCAACTGTTTGTGGCTACGATGTTAAAAAACTATACAGAGTATTATCTTTGCTTAATATACCATTACCAAATGCTGTAGATGACGTTCAGATTGCCCATTTTATGATAGATTCTACAGATTTAGCTAAATCACTATCAGATAGCGTCCGCTCATTAATTGGTTATGACCTTACAGATATTGGTACTATTCCTCCAGAAGACATTGGTTTGCACGTAGCAGAAATTGCCGGTACTTTAGTTAATTTACAGGAATATCAACACAAACAATTAGCTCAGCTATCTAGCTTGAACAAATTATATAAAACGGTTGAGTTACCAATTATACCCATTTTGGCATCAATGGAGTTAAAGGGCATTGGCCTGGATACAAAATATTTAAATTCTATGAGCCGTTATTTACAAGACGAACTTAGCGATGTAGAGCAAACAATTTATGGTTATGCAGAACAAGAATTTAATATTGCCAGCCCACAACAATTATCAGAGGTATTATTTAATCAAATGGGCTTGCCAACTTTGGGTATTAAAAAGGGTAAAACAGGGTATAGCACCGCCGCTCAGGAACTAGAAAAACTACAATCTTACCATCCAATTGTTCAAGAAATTAGCAAATATCGCGAATACGCAAAATTAAAAAGCACATATGTAGACACCTTGCCGCTTCAAGTTGCTGCAGATGGCAGGGTGCACACAATATTTAATTTAACCTCCACCCAAACGGGGCGTTTAAGTAGCATAGACCCAAATTTACAAAACATACCAGTTAAAACAGAGCTAGGTAAAAAAATAAGAACTGCATTTATTGCCAATACAGGTAATGTGTTTGTTAGTGCAGACTACAGCCAGTTTGAGCTTAGGTTGGCAGCATTTTTGGCAAACGACGCAGATATGATAGAGGTATTTAATAACGGAGAAGACATTCATACTCGCACCGCGTCAGAAGTTTACGGTGTAGCCCTAGACGATGTTACTAAACAAATGCGTAGTGCTGCTAAAACTATTAATTTTGGCGTACTTTACGGAATGAGCCCGCACGGTTTAAGCGCCGCCACCGGTATGACAATGGGCGATGCTAAAAACTTTATAGACAGATATTTTTCTACACGTAAACCATTAGTAGATTACATTGCAAAACTAAAAGAAGACGCCAAGCAAAATGGTTATGTAGAAACATTATATGGGCGCCGTAGACCAACGCCAGATGTATTAAGTAGTAATTACATAGTAAGAGAGGCGGCCCTAAGGCAGGCCGTTAATATGCCCATACAGGGCACAGAGGCAGATTTAATGAAAATGGCAATGATAAAACTGCAAGGTTGTTTGCCAAGCAAAGCCCATCAAATACTGCAAATACACGACAGCATTATGGTAGAATGCCCAGAATTTATGTCTAAAGAAGTAGCAGGTAAAATGAAAACCACCATGGAACAGATAGCCCCAGAAATTAGCGTATCCTTAGCCGTAGATGTTCACATAGCCCAAAACTGGGGCAACCTGTAAAGGCTAGATTATCTGATTTATCTATTCAATAGACAAATTAAATAAGCTAAACAGGTTCTTATAAATGTTAAAATATTATTAAACAAGTAAATATGGAGCATAAATGATAGTTTATTATACAGATGGTAGTTGCGAGCCAAACCCTGGTACGGGTGGTTTTGCGGTTATTAAAAATATGAAACCACATATTTTGGGTGGAGAGAATAATACAACTAACATTCGCATGGAGGGCAAAGCCTTAATTGCGGCAATTAAAGATGCAGGTAAAGAACACGCCGAGATCTATAGCGATAGTGAATTTTGGATAAATGTTATAACCAAATGGTCTATTTCGTGGGAGGCCAACGGGTGGAAGAAAAAGGGTGGCGAGATAAAAAACTTAGATATTGTGCAAGAGGTTGTGCCACTATATCGTGCCAGCAACGCCACTTTAGTGTGGGTAAGGGGCCATAATAAAGACAAAGGTAATGAACTAGCCGATGAATATGCTAACAAAGCCCGTGAACAACAATTAAAAACATCTAAAAAAAGCTAGATATGTTTACAGGAATAATCACCGCCAAATCCTCTATAATTAGCCGTAAATATTCTAAAAATGGTTTAAAGCTAACTATAAAAAGGCCCCAGGGTTGGGATGATATTTTGCTTGGAGAATCTATTGCTACAAATGGAGTATGTTTAACTATTACTGCTATTAAACCTACCAATTATGAGGTATTTTTAATGCCCGAAACACTTAACAAAACAACTTTTTCTACAAAATCATTTTCTGACGTAAATTTAGAAAGAGCGTTAAGACTGGGCGAAAGGCTTAGTGGCCATATTGTTCAGGGCCATGTAGATTGTATTGGCCTAGTACAAAAAATTACTAAAAATGATAACGAATATAAAATAGAAGTTAGTTACCCCAATAATTATCAGAATCTTGTTGTTAATAAATGTTCAATAACCATAGATGGCGTATCTCTTACGGTTGCTAGTTGTAAATCTGATACACTCACCGTAGCAATTATCCCCCATACCCTAAAACATACAACACTGGGTAGCTTAAAAGAAAAATCACAAGTAAACTTAGAATTTGATATTATTGGTAAGTATATAAATAAGGATAAAGAAGCTTATGCAAGTTGCTAAAAAAGCCGATTTTAAACCGTTTGATGCCTCTAACTGGAGATTGGGAATT
The DNA here is from genome assembly GCA_964423475.1 of uncultured Candidatus Saccharibacteria bacterium. Lineage (GTDB taxonomy): Bacteria > Patescibacteriota > Saccharimonadia > Saccharimonadales > CAIOMD01 > JAUPVN01. Next base: position 5,238 of record CAYRFD010000031.1, on the reverse strand, counting down.
GTTACTGCTCAGTTTAATAAAGAAATTACTAATCAGCTACAGCAAAATGTTATAAACAGGTCTAAACAATATAAAATAAAAGAAAGTAACATTGATATTATAAATGTTGCCGGATCGGTTGAGATTCCTTTAGTATTGCAACAAATGGCTAAAAGCGGTAAGTATAATGCTTTAATTGCTATTGGCTGTATTGTTAAGGGCGAAACAGCCCACTTTGACTATGTTTGTAAGTTTGTATCAGATGGAATATTAAGGGTTCAGTTAGATCAAAATATGCCAATTGGATTTGGCGTATTAACTTGTAACACTATGGCTGAGGCGCAGTCTCGTTCTGGTTTAGGCTCAGAACATATTGATGCCGTATTGCACCAAGCTCAATCTATTAACAATTTGTAGTTAATTCTAATTGTTTTAAATAAATAATAAAAATATACTAACTTTTTACTGTAATAATTTCACAGATTGCTTTAAGTATAATCTCAGTTAACTAGTTTATAATAAGCTTATGAATTTATTAAAATCAGAAAAACAAAAACGTTATTTTTTATATTTACTAATTGCTCTAAGCACAATACCTTTCATATTTTTTGTTAATTTGCCAGAAACTTGGGCTCTAACAAGCCAAAACATTAAAAGTTTAGCACTTTATGCATCGGCAGTATTGGGTTATGTTGGTGTTAGTTTAATAATGTGGGAATTTATTTTAGGCACTCGCAGCGTAACGGGGCTATATTTTAAAGATTTACCACAGCTTTTAAAAGTGCATAGCCTTTTAGGAAAATATGGCACTATTTTGATTTTTTTGCACCCACTTTTAGTTACTATAAGTTATGGAGAAAGCCTGCTTTATAGTTTTACACTAAACTTTAGTAGTACTTTTAATAGCGCAGTATCTTGGGGTAGATTATCTTTTTTTGCGCTAATTATTGTTTGGGTTACATCGGCGCTAGTTAGGGGCAAAATTTCGTTTAGGCCCTGGAAGTATATTCATTATTTGGCATATTTAAGTATACCTTTTGTGTTGCTACACGTACCAGACACTGGGTCTTCTTTTAATAATACGTTTATTCAGTTTTATTGGTATAGCGTGGTGCTACTATTTATAATATTTGGGGTACTAAGATTAAGGCATATTTTTGGATACGGTAAATTAAAATATAAAATAGTTGCCCAAACCCAAATTAAACCAGATGTATTTAAACTGCAACTTGCACCCACCACAAAAAATATATCCATTAGCCAGGGCCAATATATTTATATTCAAAAAAATTTACTATCAGAAGAACACCCGTTTACGGTGCTAGATAGCAACAGCAAAACAGGGGAAATACTTGTTGCATATAAAGTTTTTGGGTCTTACACCAAAAAACTGTCTAAATTAAATACGGGAAACTACGTAAATATAGATGGCCCGTACGGGATATTTACTAGTCAATTGCTCTTAGAACCTAGTAAAAATACAGTTTTTATTGCTGGGGGCATTGGTATAACGCCATTTGTTAAATATATAATTAAACAGCCCAAAAACGCCGATTATTGGTTATTTTATGCCAATAAACATAAAAAAAATGCACCTTTTAGAGATATATTAAAATCTTGTCTACAAAATAAATACGTAGATATTATTAGCCAAGATAAAGACGCCCTAATTAGTAACGAACAAAGAGGCCATATTTGTAAAGAACATATAGCAAAATATATTAATAATCCAGCAGACTATAATTATTATATTTGTGGCGCTAGCGGCATAATGGATTCTGCTCAAAATGCACTAAAAGAGCTTAAAGTTCCAAAAAACCAAATTTTTATAGAAGATTTTAGTTTTTAAAGAGTGTTAAAATTAAAATCTTTGCTCTTGGTAAAAGTGCCGTTGTTTTTAATAATTAAATAATCAAACTTATATATTTTTTGTAGGTTATTTATAGTTGCAATGTTTGCAATTAATAGTGTTGTTGCTAACATATCGGCTAATTTTGCACTTTGTGCAGTTACAATGCTTTGCAAGTTAGTTATATCTTTATTGCTTGGGTCTACAATGTGGTTATAGGTTTTGTTATTATATTGCCAAGTTCTTTTTTGGTTAGAAGAAACGGTTAAGGCTTTATTGTTAATTAGTGTATAGCCAATATAAGTATCTTGTGCGCTTGGGTGCTCTAGATATATTTTTTGTTTAACCTTACTTTTAACATATATATCACCACCACCGTTAATTACATAGTCTGGCACGTTATTGCCAAAAATATTGGCAATTTTGTCTATTAGCCAGCCTTTACCAAATCCGCCAAAATCTATATGGATCTTTTTATTATCAATACTAATAGATGATTTGCTAGCTTTAACATAATTGTAGTAGGGTAGGCTATTGTTGGTAGTAATATTTGTATAATTACCATAGCCATTTTGTTCTAAAATACCCCCCACAGAAATATCAAAACATCCATCAGTATTAACGTATGAATTTTTAGCAAATTGCAACATTTGTATTAGCTCTTGGCTTGGGTTTTTTACAATTATGCCGCTGTTTAGCTGGCTAATATAAGAACTACTAATAAATCTAGAATAATCATATTCAAATTGTTTAACAGCATCTAGTATTATTTTGTTGTAACTATTTGTTTTACTGTTGTAATCAATATTCCAAATTGTGCCAAGAGCCTTAAACTGAAGCTTACTCGACTTACGCAAAATCCCTGGCCCTCCTGATATGTTTCGGTCGGCTAAAATGTGTTTTTCTTCTTTTGATGTATCTTCGGATACGTCTCTTTCAGATAAAACAGATTTTATCTCGCCCGAACTCAAATCAGATAGAACCGAGGTTTTGTGCAAGCCGAGTCTACCCATTAATCTCTGTGTTTATTTGGTTTAAAGCATCGTAAAAAGCATCACTTGTTAAGCTTGCGCCAGCAATAATGCTTGGTTCTACGTTAGCTATTTTTTTACCAACTATTACGCCAGATAGCTCGGCGTTAAAATCCTCTACGTAAATTGCAGATTCTTTATCTCTTGGGTTTAAAACATGGCTAGTAGAAACTGCAGTTATAGTGCCCGTGTCATCTAGCGTTAATTTAACTGTCATGTCGTTATTAAATTTTGGTACAACATAAGATACTGTTTTAGTGTAACTACTTTCGGTTTTTTTAGGCTCTGCTACAGCCGTATTGGTGGGTTGGGTAGCCGTGTTATTAGTTGTATCTGGGGTATTTTGTTGAGTTGTTTGTGCAACTGCATCTTCTTTTGTTATTGGTTTAAATATAAAAACGTATGAACCAACGGCTATAAAGCTAACTATTATAAATGCACCTATTATTTTTGGGGTTGTGTTGTTGTTGCTAGACATAATGTATATTAATTTAACACTTAATCCTGAGAATTAACTGATTTTTTAGAGTTTATTAAATTTATTAGTTCTTTTTGCGACGACACAACATTTATATTAATACTGCGCAGAGCATCGCCATCGCTAAAACCCCAATCAACAGAAATTACTGCTATATCAGCTTTATTAGAGGCTTCTACATCTCTCATTTCGTCTCCTATATATATGCAGTTAGATTTTGTAAGATGTTCTTTTTTAATTAATTTGTTTATGGCTTTTGCTTTAGATAATAGCCCGGCATTACCGTAAACATTGCTAAAATATTTAGCCATTTGATGTTTTTGCAAAAATTTGTTAATTGCTGTAGCATCGTTACTGCTTAATATATACATAATATGGCCGTTTTTATGCAATGTGCTAATAGTTTGCTCCATGCCGCTAAAAGGTTTAACAAACTCTATTTTTTTAGATAGTTGTTTGCGCCCCTTAAGAACTAAAAAGGGTAATTTCCAGCGTTTTATGTTTAGTTTTTTAATTATCTGGGGCATTGTCATTTTTTTTAATGCCGTAATATTACTTTTTGATACATCGTACTTATTATCAGTAATTAAATTAAGTGTTTGCAAAAATATTTTAAAACTATCGGCAATAGTGCCATCAAAATCAAAAATTAATACTTTTTTTTGATGTTTCATACATTAATAATAACAGATACTTTATTTCTTATTTACACGGGCCCCAAATGCTATAATTATAAGGCTAAATAAAGATATTTATAATATTATGATAAAAAATTATCCAAAACAATATATGGCAACCAATGAAAGCCCGTATCATATAACATCTGGTGCGGTGGTATATCGTATTAGTAATAAAAATATAGAATTTTTGCTATTGGTAAGAAAAGAACAGGGTGGTAATACTTATCATTTGCCAAAAGGAACCGTTCATATTGGCGAACCTTTAGAAGAATCCGCCAAAAGAGAAGTTTTAGAAGAAACTGGAGCGTTGGTAGATTTGCAAACTTATATAGGTGCCGTAACTAAACAATTTAACTATAAAGATTGTAATTACGATAAAACATCACATTATTTTGTAGCTAAATTTGTTAAATTTGTAGCCAAGCACGATGCCGAACACGATGATATTCTTTGGGTCAGTGCCAATAAAGCAATAGAATTATTAAATAAATCCCCTAAATCAGAAGCCATGTTTATAGAACGAACAGTAAATTTTGTTGCTGGCGTTCCAAATAGTTAAGCTGCTATTTGCTCGGTAGATGCTTGTTCTACTGTTTTAGGCATAATTAGTTTTGGTTCTGGGTCTTGCCCGTGTACGTATAATCTTACCAGACCGCCTAGTTTAGCACTTAGTTGTATTAATTCATCTGTCCACAAAGGTGGTTCTACCTGTAGCCTGTCTGGTAATCCCTCTGTGTTTGCACTTATAACGGTTACTTTACGAGCATAACCTTTAGCGTCATCGTCTGTTAGATTAGAATCCTCGGCTTCAGCATCTGTTTGGTTAAGCTCAACACCAATATCTTTAAGGGCCTTAATAATCTCTGCTTGAACTGCTTCTGTAGTTGTGAGTGTACGTGTAATCAATGTTCTTTTTTCGCTACTTCTAACAAATACTGCACCTTCCTGTTCTGCGGGGATGCGTGTATCGCTTGAGATGTCACTTATGGTTTCAGCCATGGTTTTTCCTTTCTTTTGTTGTCTATGGGTAATAGCATAGCTAGCCCGGGTATCTAATAATAGATAAAATGGTTGATTATTTTTGACACTTTTTTATGATTTTAATCAATAAAACAATATATAATAGTTTTATGAACTTTAGTTTTTCTGATATTGGCTTAACAAATCGTGACAAAAGAGTTTACGAAGCTTTATTGCAAAACCAGCAAAGCTCTTTGCGTA
>CAYRFD010000030.1:8947-12203 GCA_964423475.1 uncultured Candidatus Saccharibacteria bacterium | reverse complement strand
TAGAGTAAGCGAATCTGTATGTGCGGGTCACCCAGATAAATTGGCCGATCAAATAAGTGATGCCATTGTAGATGCCGTGTTAGAGCAAGATCCAAAAGGCCGCGTTGCGGCAGAGGCATTGGTTGCAAAAGATACAATTGTATTAGCGGGTGAGATAACTACAATTGCTAAAATTGATTATGAAGCTGTAGCTAAGGGTGTGATCAAAAAAAATGGTTACGTTGTGCCAGAATGGGGTTTTAGTAACAATGCAAAAGTAATTAATAGGTTGCACGAGCAATCTGCAGAAATTGCTGTAGGAGTAGATAAAGAAGGCGCCGGTGACCAAGGTTTGATGTATGGTTATGCCACAAATGAAACAGAACAGTACATGCCCCTGCAAGTTGTTTTAGCGCATAAAATAGTTCAAGCAATAGATGAAGCCCGCCAATCTGGTTCTATACCGTATTTGCGCCCAGACGGAAAATCTCAGGTAGTTGTAGAAGAGGCTGATGAAAAGGTAGTTGGTATAAGGCATATTACAGTAGCCGTGCCTCATGACGAATCTGTAACCCTAGAAACAGTTACTAAAGATATAACCAGCAAAATACTAAAGCCAATAGTAGAAAGCTATAATTTAACATTACCAAAAGAAATAATTGTTAACGGCACTGGAGTTTGGCACCAGCCTGGCCCAGCTAGTGATGTTGGTTTAACTGGCCGTAAAATTGTAGTAGATACATATGGTGGTGCAGCAAAAGTTGGTGGTGGAGCTTTTAGTGGTAAAGACCCTAGTAAAGTAGATAGATCTGGTGCATATGCGGCAAGATATTTAGCAAAAAATATAGTTGCAAGCGGTAAAGCCGATAGGGCCGAGGTTTGTTTGGCATATTACATTGGTGCTCAAAAACCAATCATGAGAAGTATAGACACTTTTGGCACGGCTAAAGTTAGTGATCAAGAGTTAGAAGATTATGCTTCTTCTTTATTAGATTTATCTGTACACGGCATTTTAGAGCACTTTAAGCTGCGTAATCCTATATACGCAACAACTGCTACTTATGGACATTTTGGAAACTCAGACTATCCATGGGAGCAGGTAGCTAGTTAATTAATAGTGCGGGCTAAGATTTTTTTAGATTAAAAATAGAAAACTTTTGTCTTTTTTTGGCGGCAAGGTCATCTAGCGTGCCTTTTCTGTAGTGAACAAAAAGTTCAATTGTAGTTGTAAGTACAATCATTATAACTGGCCCAATAAATATTCCAAAGAATCCAAAAAACCCTATACCGGCAAATACAGATAATAGTGTTAAGGCCGGATCTAGGCTGGCAGATTTTGGAACAAATTTAGGCCTTAGAATGTTGTCTATATTTACTGTTATTAAAAAGTGTACTGCTAGCAGTAATATACCTTGCCATATATTGCCTGTTAAAATTAGAATAATGCCAAAAGGTATTAAAACTATTCCTCCGCCTAGTGGGATGATTGACAAAAATGTTAATATTGCAAACCAAAAGGCTAAGTAGTCTACTCCAATAATTGCTAGTGATGCAGTGCCAATAAGGCCCTGAAGTATAGCAATTACAAACTGAAACTTAACCATGGCGGTTGTCATGGCAGACATTCTACCAAAGTACAATTTATTTACTTCTGGGCCAAGTGGGTTAACGTCTTCTATTGTTTGAACAATTTGTGGGCCCTTTGTAAGTAATGATATAAAGGTAAAAACAAAAATAATAAATTTTGTAAAAAAGTTTGCAACATTAGACACACTGCTTGTTGCAAAACCTACAGAAGCACTTGCAACGGTTTGAACAAAGTTTTGTGCCCAAGATAAGATACTATCTAACGTTAATTCGTATTCTTTAACTATTGGTAACTTTTGAGTAGTTTCATTTAGCGATGATATAAAATCTTTTAGCGCATTAGAGGCAGACTGGATCCCCCCGCTAGATAATGTGTTAACTAGTTCTAGGGCTTGTTGAGTTGTTATATATATTAGGGTTGCAATAGGTATAGTAACTAATAAAAAAAATACAAGGAGTGTAGATAGTATTGCAAACCCACTTTTAAATTTAAGTTTTGTTTTAAACCAAATATACATTGGGTGAAAAAGATATGCCATTACGGCAGAAATAGCTATAAGCACAATATAATCTTGTAAAAAATATAGTATTCCTATAAAACTTAATATGCTTGCAATAACAATAGCATTTTGTTGAGTTTTAAATTCATTAATTTTACGGCTAATCATAATACCTTAACTATAGCATGGTCATGCATAGAGATAAAACACTATAAAGTTACAATAAACAGTTGAATTATTTGTATAACGGGTGTACTCTAACAGTATTAAATAAGGAGATTTGATATGGCTCAGCAAGAAGTGGATATCTTGGAATTTGACCAAGATACAAAAAATTTATGGTGGGTAATGGTACTTACCGGCGTACTGTCTGTAATATTTGGTTTTGTAGCCATTATTTGGCCAGGCATAACTGTAGGAGTATTAGCTTTACTTTTTGCAGTGTATATTGGTATTCACGGTGTAAGCGACATCATAAATGGTGTTCGTAAATTAAAAAAATCAACATTCTCTGGAATCTTAACAATGATAGTTGGTCTTTTAGGCTTAGGTATTTCTGTATTTTTGTTAGGTAATGTTGGTAGTGGCCTTGCAGTGGCTACTCTTATTTTAGTTATTGCACTTACTTTTATAGTAAGAGGTGTATTTACTATAGTATTGTCTTTTAGCGAACCAGATTTAAAGTCTAGCCGATGGTTTGGGTTGTTCTTTGGAGCAATATCAATTTTAGCTGGTTTGGTAATTGCTTGGTACCCAGAAGCAGCAACACTTGCTTGGGTTTGGGTTGTTGGCTTTTTTGCACTAGTTAGCGGCGCTTTTCAGATTGCCGTTGGCCTTACTGCTAAAAAATAAATTAGTATTTGCTTTACATTTTTAAAAATATTACTATGTAAATGAAAGATTTATCTTTCAATAAAGTCGGGTGAAACATCCCGACTTTTTGTATTTGTTTAAGATAAGAAGTAGAATGTACTTATGGCAATATTTTTAGCAATATCTATATTTATTATTATTTTACTTTTAATTTTAGTTGTTTATTTAGCCTTTGTTAAAAAAAGTACTAAAAATAATCAATCAGATGCTTCTTTGCAAGTTTTGCAACAGCTAGATGAGCTAAAGCAAAGTTTAAACTTAACTGTAAATGATAGATTAGACAATAGTAATAAAATGATGCGTGATACCATGCAACA
>CAYRFD010000030.1:0-8847 GCA_964423475.1 uncultured Candidatus Saccharibacteria bacterium | reverse complement strand
TAGATAAAGGCCGTATATTACCAATAGATAGTAAGTTTAGCTTAGAAAACTATAATAGGTTGGTAGAAGAAAAAGATAAAACCAAAAGAGAGGCAATAGCAAAAGTATTTAAAGCAGATTTAAAAAAGCGCATAGACGAAACCGCCAAGTATATTCGCCCTAATGAAAATACATTAGATTACGCCTTTATGTTTATTCCAAGCGAGGCAATTTATTATGATTTGTTAGTTAACCAGGTTGGTGCTACCAATACTTCTGCAAGAGATTTGCTAGATTATGCCTTTATAGATAAAAAAGTTATTATTGTTAGCCCTACAACCTTGCTAGCATACTTGCAAACAGTTTTGCATGGCTTGCGTAGTTTACAAATAGAAGAACAAGCTAAAGATATCCAAAAACGTGTAGGTGAGCTTGGCAAGCACATTGCCGTGCACGAAACTTTTATGCAAAAATTAGGTAATAGCCTAGGCACTACAGTTGGCCATTTTAACACTGCTCATAAAGAGCTTAAAAAAATGGATAAAGACGTAGTAAAGATAGCCGGCAACAACCCTTCGGTAGAACCACTGCTAATAGATAAACCAACTAGCGACGATTAGTTTTCTAATAGGTCTAGGGTAAGGGCGGCGGTCCAGCTAAAATCTGGGCTACCCAGGCCTTGGCCGCTAATTGGATTATAATATTCCCAAATTCCGCTTGTTCTTATCATATCTAGGGTATTGCTTATAAGTGCCTGAGCTTCTGTTTGAAAGCCCATTCTTTTTAGGCCATCTATAAGTAGCCAATTAGTATTTACCCAGGTGGGGCCTTGCCAATAGCGGTTTGCATCAAAAAATCTACTATTTTTTGGTACAGATGGCACTGGATAATTTAGCCAAAAAGCGGTAGATGTAAATAAAATTTTTACTAATAATTTTGCACGAGCTTGATCTATTGTGCCGGCATACAAAGGCAACAAGCTAGCTACGGTGGGTATAGTAATTAGTTGGTTAGTTAAAAAATCTCTACTAAAATATACTCCAAAATCATCTAACCATAATTCTTCTAGGGCATTTTTTGATTGGTTTATGCGTTCTTCTAGTTCTGGGTCAATTTTGTGCCTAGCCTGATCTGCTATTTCTTGTAAAATTGTATTGTTTCGAACAAAAATTGCGTTAAAACCTACATCTTCTATTGCAAATAAAGATCTGTGCAATATTTTATTTATGTCGTAATGTTTACGGCGTAGCCTTAAAACACTATCCCATGTCATTAGGGCATCTACATTTAGCATTCGTTGTTCTGGTGGCACGCTTCTGGTGTCTCTACGTATAAAATTTATTGCATTTTCTAATCCAAGTTTATCTATAAGAGCAATCCAGGCTGGTCGGCTGTGCTCGCGCTGCTGTTCTACCCAGGGCGGAGTATTATCTAGGCCAGTTTCGTAAGGATGAATGAGTAATGCTAGGCCCTCTTTGTGCGGGTCTCTTTCGTTATAAAGCCAAAGATGGTAAGCCTCTATAACGGGTAACATCTTTTTAAAAAAAGCAATTTTTTGAGTAGTTGGTAAAGATTCTCCTACACGCTGTACAGCTTCTGCTAATAGCGGCGGTTGCGTAATTCCACTTGTTGCAATATTTGTTGGTGATTGCCTAGCAACCCAGCTCATCCACATGTTTCTGTCTCGTGCGTACTTTTTATCCATACTAAAAATCATATGGGGCATCATGCCGTTGTGCCATTGGCCATGCACAAGGCTTAAGAGCTCTTGTTTAGCCCGCTCTGGGTCTATATGAGACCAACCTATAGCACTAAAACAACTATCCCATAGCCATTGGTGCGGATATAATCCAGGAGACGGAACGGTATGAGTACCACGGTCATTATTACGTAAAACTTCTTCGCAGGTTACTGCAAGCGTATTCATATTAATAGTATAGATCTTTTAACGGTAATTGGTAAACATTACCGGAAAGTCAAACTCGGTAGACTTTAATAAATTTATTGCTTGTTGGAGTTCGTCTTTTTTTGCACTCATAACCCTTACGGATTCTCCCTGAATTTGGGTTTTTACTTTTGGCAATTGTTCGCGGATGAGTTTGGTAATTGTTTTAGCTTTGTCTTGGTTTAGGCCGCGTACTAGGGGCACTATAAGAGTAGTTTTAAGATTTGCCACTATAGGTTCTTGGGTTACATCAATAGATTTTTGGCTTTGGCCCCGAGTGGCTAATTTTTTTCTGATAATATCTAAAATTGCATCAATCTGAAACTGAGTATCGCCAATTATTTTGAATGAATTTTTATCTGCGTTAGCCCAATCTAGTGATGCTGCGGTGTTTTTAAAATCGTAGCGTGTAGTTATTTCTCGTTGAGCTTGATCTATAACATTATTCATTTCTGCTTTGTCGTATTCGGATTCTATATCAAAACTATATACTGCCATATAGCTATATTGTAGCAAAAACAAAATAATAACCCTAGAAAACAAGCACCAATCACCGTATAATAGAACCAGCATGACATACACCTATGTAGAAATATCTTCAGCTAAGGATACTTTAAGAGAAGATTTTGAAAAATTACAAGATAAAAAACAGATTCTTAAACACGATGCTATTAAGCAGTTATTTAATAAAATTAAAGATAAAGACATTGCAGAGCGTAAAACTTTTGGAGCAGAGGTAAATAATTTAAAGAACGAAGTTTTACAATGGGTTAACGAATTTGGCGAAAAAGCAGATCAGCTGCCACCCATAGACGTAACCGCACCATTTGATGTAAATATTGATGCCAATAATTTACCAAAGCCTTTAGACCCAAGATACGGTACCTTGCACCCAATAACTCAAGAAATTGGCATAATATCTAATATTTTTGAACGAATGGGTTTTGAGGTTATTGGTTCGCGCGAGCTAGACGATGATTACCATATGTTTACTAGCCTTAATTTCCCCGAAGGTCACCCCGCAAGAGATGACTATGATACTTTTATTACAACAGATGGTTTTATAGCGCCAGCGCATACAAGCACCATGCAAAACAGGTTAATAGCTGAGCGTAAACAGCAGCTAGAATCTGGCCAGCCAATTATGGTGGCCGTACCAGATAGGGTATTTAGAAACGAAGATTTAGATGTTACACACGAACATACCTTTTACCAGCATGAGGGAGTTATGATTGGTAAAGACATTACAGTAGGAAATTTGCTGGCAACCTTAAAGTCTTTTATGAATAGTTATTTTAAAGAAGATCTAAAAGCTAAAATCCAACCTTTTTATTTTCCTTTTACAGAGCCCAGCTTTGAGTTTGTGTTACAAAGACCCAAAAATTTACGCAAGAGTGAAAGCGAGGCAGATATGTGGTTAGAACTACTGGGATGTGGCATGATTCACCCTAATGTATTAAAAATGACGGGTATAGATTCAACAAAATATAACGGTTTTGCATGGGGCGGCGGTATAGATAGATTAATCATGATGAAATACGGTATAGAAGACGTAAGACATTTTGAAAGTGGCAAACTAGATTTTTTGAGGCAATTTAAATGAATGTAAGTTTAAACTATATTACAGATAATTTAGGGTTTGATGTTAATTCAATTGGCTTAGAAGATTTAACAAAACGTGTTGGTTCCCAGCTTGGTGCAATAGAAGATGTTATAAAAGTAGCGCCAAAGTGGCGTGGAGCCGTGGTTGCAAAAGTTGTATTATGCCAGCAACACCCAAACGCCGATAAATTGCACGTTTGTTTAGTAGATGATGGGGGTGTAACTAAAGATATAGAACGTAATGATGATGGTTTGGTTACCGTAGTGTGTGGTGCACCAAATGTGCACGATGATATGTTAGTTGTTTGGTTGCCACCGGGCGCAACTGTACCCGCTACTTATAGCGATAAAGAACCTTTTGTACTTAGCCCTAAAGAGCTAAGGGGTATATTAAGCAATGGAATGCTTGCTAGCCCAAGTGAGCTTGGCTTAAGTAATGATCATGATGGTATTTTAGAGATTACAAATAAAGATTTTGCAAATTTACCTACACCCGGGACACTATTTGTAGACTTGCTTGGCCTAAACGATGTAGTTTTAGATCTAGAAAATAAAATGTTTACGCATAGGCCAGATTGTTTTGGGCATATTGGCGTTGCAAGAGAACTTGCAGGTATTTGTGGGCATGCTTTTATATCGCCAGAATGGTATTTAAATAAAGTAAATTTGCCCGAGCCTAAAGATTTATTAGGGTTAAGTATTCAAAATCAGGCTTTAGAGGTTGTGCCGCGTTTTATGATGCAAGCAATAAGTAATATCAAGGTTGCCCCCAGCCCCTTGTGGTTGCAAGCATTTTTGGCAAGAATAGACCAAAAATCTGTAAATAACATTGTTGATATAACAAACTATATGATGCTTATTACCGGCCAACCACTACATGCATTCGATTATGACAAAGTTGCCAAAGTGGGTGAAGTTAATGCCTTAGGCCCCAGAATGGCTCGTAGCAACGAAAAGATTGCATTACTTAATGGTAAAACAATAAATCTTAGCTCTAATGATATTGTAATTGCTGCCGGAGACACCCCAATTGCTTTAGCTGGCGTTATGGGCGGATCAGATACAGAGGTAGATGCTAATACCAAAAATATAATTATAGAATGCGCTACTTTTAATATGTATGCGGTGCGGCGCACAAGCATGAGACATGGTTTGTTTACAGACGCAGTAACAAGATACACAAAAGGCCAAAGCCCATTGCAAAACGATGTTGTATTAGCAAAAACCGTTCATACAATATTAGAAATTGTTGGGGGGAGTGTTGCAAGTGGTATATTTGACGAAAGTGATAAAAATTTTCCAATGCCTAACGTAGTTGTAGATATAGAATTTATTAATAAAAGACTAGGGTCTGATTTATCTGCTAAAGATATGGCACAATTATTGCAAAACGTAGAAATAGCTGTAGATTACAATGATCATGAGCTAACAATAACACCACCTTTTTGGCGCACAGATCTTGCGATACCAGAAGACATTGTAGAAGAAATTGGGCGCCTATATGGCTACGATAAATTGCCAGTAAATTTACCTAAAAGAACAATTAACCCAGCAAAACAAGATACTTTAGTTAAGTTTAAAAGTTCATTAAAGCATATTTTAAAGAATATTGGCGGTAACGAACTTTTAACTTATAGCTTTGTGCACCAAAAATTACTACTGGCTGCCCAACAAAAACCAGAAGATTCATATGCGCTTGTTAACGCAATTAGCCCCGCCCTGCAATATTATAGGCAATCTATTACACCTAGTTTATTAGACAAGGTACATTTAAATGTAAAAGCTGGTTACGATAATTTTGCTATTTTTGAAATTGGTAAAGGCCATTCAAAATTACTACCATTAGATAATAAAGTTCCCCAAGAGCAAGAATTACTAGCATACGTATACGCCGCACAGCCAAAATCTGCCCCAGTTGGTGCTGCGTATTATCAAGCAAAAATGGCCGCTCAAGAAATTTTTAATAAACTAGGTATAAATGTAAAATTTGAGACGTTTAAAGAGAATATTAATAATCCTTTATACAGTAAAATGTTTGATCCTTTAAGGTCTGCTTTTGTATATAATAAAGATAATCAGCTTATTGGGGTAGTGGGTGAATATTTAAGCTCAACTAAAAAAGCTCTAAAATTACCTACTTATTGCAGTGGTTTTGAGTTAGAAATAGATAAACTAATAAAATGCAAGGCTAACAAAATAAACTATATACCTAGTTATAAATACCCAAGCATAGAGCAAGATATTACATTAGAATCCGATGAACAATCTTCTTATACTTATGTTTATGATGCATTAAGTATTGCTTTATCTGGAGGTGTAGATTCTGATATAGAATGGGTAATCAGCCCACTAAATATATATGTAAAAGAAAATATTAAGCGTTATTCATTTAGGCTAAATCTTACGCCAAAAACTAAAACTCTTACATCTCAAGAAGTAAATGTTATATTAGATAAAGTTGTAAATTTGATTAAAAAAGACGCAAACATAAAAAGAATCTAGGTTATTAAATCTATTTTAAGAATTGATTATTCATTTACTATATTGATTTATCGTATTTAAAATAATGATTTAATTATTACGGATAATAAGCTACTATAAATAGTATAGTTATTTAATGGGAGAAATATGGCTAAAAAAACCATAAAAGCAAAGTCTGTTCAGCCTAAAACTGTAATTTATACTAAAAAAGATAAATCAAGATTACCAAAATTAAGCTTGTTCTTTTTTGATAGGCCACGCTTAACAGCCGTTTTGTTTGCCTTAATTTTGTTGTTTGGAATTGTAAGCTACACAACCCTATTAAAAAGAGAGGGTTTTCCTAGCATAAATATCCCTGTAGCAAGCGTTTCTGGGGCATATTTTGTGAACGATGCTAATAAAGTAGACCAAGATGTGGCATCTCCTATTACAAAAATAGCTTTAGAACAGCCCGGGGTGGCTAAAGTTCAGACTAATAGTTTTCCTAACTTTTTTAACATTATTGTTCAGTATGATGATTCTGTTGATTCCCAAGCGGCCTCTAAAAGTTTAGAACAAGCAATAAAAGACAGTAGCACTGTTCCTCAACAAGCTCAAATTAAGGTAACTGCTCCTTATTTTTCTCCTATTGGTATTACAAATAGACCATTAGATGCAGGTATATCTTTTTTTGCAGAAAATAACCAAAACACAAAAGATATAGCTGCTAATGCAGAAAAGTTTGCAGAAGCTTTGCGCCAAAAAAACCTAAACTTAGTAAATGATGTATATGTATTAAATCCTTTTCAAGAGGCTCAAAACCCAATTACAGGCCAACTAGCTACTGTCCAAAAAACTTTTGATAAATTTGGTCATGTTGTTACCACTAACGAAGAATCTAAAAACCAATTTTATAACTCTGTAATAATTGGTGTTGCTATGGTACCCGGGGGAGATTTATTGAAGTTTGATAATCAAGTGCAAACCGCAACAAAAGAAATTACCTCCCAATCCGAATTTAATGAATACGGGGCCACCGTAAGCGCAAGTTATGCGCCGTCTATTCAAGAAAACATATCCGAGCTCCAGCGCGAATTAATTATTGCATTAATTGCTGTATTAATAATTGGTTCTATAGTTATAGCTATTAGAGCATCCGCCATAACAGTCTTGTCTTTGATCTTAGTAATTTTTGCAGTGATTGGTCTGCTATATTTATTTGGTTATACGTTAAATGTTATTACGCTTTTTGCATTAATATTAAGCCTTGCATTACTTGTAGACGATACAATCATTATGACAGAGGCCATAGATGCCCAGCGTAAAAAACAACATAGAGCCAGGGTAGCAATAGAAGAAGCTACTAAAAAAATTAGTTCGGCAATGCTTAGCGCTACATTAGTGGCGGTATTAAGTTTTGCACCACTTTTATTTGCAGGCGGTACACTTGGTAACTTTATTAGAGCAATACCCGTAACTGTTATTTTAGCTTTGTTGGTTAGCCTGCTTGTTTCTTTAGTGTTTATTCCATTTTTTGCAAAGTATTTGCTACTTAGCAAAAAAGCCATGGGTCCGTCTGGCACCAAAGAACTATCGGCTGGGTTTGAACATAAAGTTGCAGGGTTTATTGCTCGGCCTATGCGCTGGGCCAAAGGCTCTAGCAAGCGTCTAGTGGGTGTATGTTTAACTGCTATAACTGTTAGTTTATTATTTATTGGTTTGGGTGGATATTTTGGCACTAAAGTTGCATTTAATATCTTTCCTCCTGCAAAAGATGCAAACGATATTGTAGTAACCCTTACTTTTCCTAATGGCACCAATTTAAATAAAGCCCAAGCTTATGCAGATGAGGCTAATAATGTTATTGGCAAAGTTGTTGGCACTAATTTTGAACAAGCTTCGCTTAATAATTCTGGGACAGAACAAGGTGCCACAAATCAAATACACTTAATATCTTATAACGATCGTAAGGAGCGCGCTCCAGAGATTGTTGCCTCCTTGCAATCGGCACTAGATGTAGCCTTGCCACAAGTAAGCTCAAAAGTATCTCAGCAAGATGCAGGCCCGCCACCGCAGGCTTTTGTAGTAGCTATAGAAACTACCGATACAACAAAAGGTTACGCACTTGCTCAGGCAGTAGCAAATAACCTTAACGATGCTACCTTAACCCGCCCTAGTGGCACAACAGCAAAAGTTACAAATGTAAAAATATCTGATCCAACGCAGATAAGCCGTGTAGATAATAATCAGCGCATAACCGTAACGGTAGAATTTGATTCTAACGATACGTCTACTCTATTTAATTTGGCAGAGGCACAGGTTAATAAAGAATTTACTGCAGAAAAAATAGAGCAATTTGGCTTACAAAAAGATGTTATATCTTTTGACCTTGGCCAAGAAAGTGAAAACCAAGATAGCTTTGCAAATTTGGCAATTGCTTTTCCTGTATTGCTTTTAGTTATTTACTTTTTGCTAGCATTTCAGTTTAAGTCTTTGTTCCAACCACTAATAATATTTATGGCTTTACCTTTTAGCTTGTTTGGTATTACATTAAGCTTGTATTTATCTGATAACCCATTTAGCTTTTTTGCAATGCTAGGATTTTTTGCCTTAATTGGCCTTAGCATTAAAAACACAATCTTACTAACAGATTACGCCAACCAAGAACGGCGCGCTGGCAAGGGTGCAGTAGATTCTATGATATCTGCCCTAAACGAAAGATTTAGACCGTTACTTGCAACTAGTGTTACAGCGGTAGTAGCATTGGTGCCTCTGTCTATTATTAGCCCATTTTGGCAAGGCCTTGCCATATTAATAATATTTGGTTTGTTGTCTAGCACATTTTTGGTGATTACTGTGTT
>CAYRFD010000029.1:0-12921 GCA_964423475.1 uncultured Candidatus Saccharibacteria bacterium | reverse complement strand
CTTTAGGTGTCTGTTGTCAATATAGCATGCTACTGCGTTGGGCGTCAATAATAATTTACTGTTCATTACTGTAAATTAGGAAAATATACACTAAACACAGAGCCTTTGTTAAGCTCGCTTTTAACATCTATTTCTGCATTTACTAAGTGCGCTAACTTTACGGTAACGTATAGCCCCAAGCCTGTGCCGTTGCTCTGGCGAGTTCTAAAATCTTCGCTTCTAAAAAACTTATCAAATACTTTTTGCTGATCTGCTTTACTTATACCAATGCCTGTATCTATAATTTCTATTAAAACACCATCTTTTTTATGATGAGACATAATGGTTATACCGCCTGTATCTGTGTATTTTATGGCGTTGGTTACAAAATTTTGTAATATTTCTTCTACATATAATTTGCTAGATTTTAATAGTTCTAAGTGTGGATCTAGCTTAACTGTAAGGTAAAGGCCTTTTTTGGTAGCTTGGGGTTGGTAATCTTTTTCTATTGTAGACAAAAGTTCTGTAACGTTAATTGGTTCTATTTCTGCCACCAACTTGCCCCGTTCTGCGCGCGATAATGTAGCTAGATCGTTTATCATACCACCCAAAAATACAACTTGTTCATGCGCAGCATCTAAAGACTTTTTAACATCTAAAGGAACGTCTGCAGATTTATCTGCTATAAATTGAGCGTTACCAATGTTACCCTCTGCAATGGCAATTGGTGTTCTTAACTCGTGGCTAACAACAGATATAAATTCATTGCGTTCTTCTTCTAGGCTCTTTTCTCTTGTTATATCTCTTATTAACAATACGTGTCCACGCTGCCCACCCGTACCGTAGCCAAGATGAACGGGCGCAATACTTAAATATAAATTTATTGTATCGCCGTTTGGGTATTTTAAGCGCATGTCTCTACTACTAAAAGGTGTTTGTGATCTTTCTATAAGCTCTTCGATATCTATGGGCTGATTATTTTTATTTATTAAATGCATTAAAGTATGTATTCTTTTGCCTGTTAGTGCTTTGTTTACATCTAAAATACTTAAAGCTGCACCGTTATAAATAGCAATTTTTTGGTGTTCGTCTACTGCAATTACCGCATCTGCCATGCTGTTAATTAAGGTAGATAGGCGTTCTCGTTCTAATGCAATTATAGCCTCGTGATTAGGCTTAGGCGCTTTTTTAGTGTTCATGTTTACCATTATATATCATTATATATAAAATGAATGTACTTGGGGCTGTAAGGTTTTAAGTTGTTTTTTAAGGTCTTTATAATTAGGCTCCATTTGGGCTACTGCCTCCCAAAACTGTTTGCTATGATTCATATGTTTTGTATGAGCAAGCTCATGAATAATTACATAGTTTATTACCGGCCAAGGCAGCATCATTAAATAGGTATTTAGGGCAATAATTTGTTTACTAGAGCAAGACCCCCAACGCGTTTTCATTGGCCTAACTACTACCTGGCTGTAATTATAACCAAAACGTTTTGCTAATGCCGCTGTTTGGTTTGGCAATAACTGTTCTGATTCTTTTTTAATAGCTCGTTTAACTGCCAATTTAGTAGTTTTTAATACTTGAGGGTCATCTAAAGTAGTGCTATACGTTAAGGAAATAGTATCTTTTATTAACCGAGCTTTTGTGGTTGAGCCATTTGTAATACGCAGTCTGTAGGTTTTTCCAATTGGCATTTGGTTATATAAAGTTAAATTATGTATGCTTTGTGAACGTTTATTAATCCATTCTGTATGGCTCTTTGCAAATTGTTGGCCAACTACATAGGGTACGTAGGGTGGCATAGTTACAGCAATTGTGCCGTTAGCAAGCACTCGCAAAGAAATGCGTTTTATACCTCTTTTTTTGGTGATTGTTACGTTGCCAATTGGTTGTATATTAAAAACTTTACTGCTTGGCATTTATATAAATTACATAATTCTTATATCACGGCGCGACATATCTACTCTGCCGGCCTGGGCCTGAGCGCGAGATACAAGATTTGTTAGCTCTGGTTTAGCTATTTTTGGCTGTAAAGAATCTAAATTTAGTAAATTTTTGTCTGCTAAACGGCGTAATATTGCTTGTTTGTGTGATACAAAAAGGTGTTTGCCGCTAATAACTAAACATTCTTCGTTGCTAGGGTTTTGCATAATTTTTATGGCTTGCTTAAACTGATTTTGAGTAAGTTTGGCGGCATATTTATCTTCTGGTTTGCGTTTATCGCGGGCTTTAGAGCGCGCCCAGGCACTATCTACATCTATTTGTAACCATATAAACAACAAATGGGCGTTTAATTTGCGTGCTAAGTCTTTTAGGTGCTTTCTATCTACGTTTCGGCTTAAAGAAATATCGTAAACTACACTAACGCCATTTTTAATGAATTGCTCTGTCATATAGTTCATTAATTGCATAATAATTTGCTGTTCTGTTTTGTCATATCTGGGTTCTTCAAAAAGCTCAAACCTTAGCCTTTCGCTACTAACATGCGCCATACCCAATAAATCAGATATATTGTTGCTAAGTAACGTTTTTCCAGAAGTAGGCATACCGTAGTAGCCAATTATTACTGGTGAATTTAACTTATTTTTTTGCATTACTAATACTGTACCATATTTGCTGTTTTCGGTATAGTATTTATCAGTGTTATACGTGATATAATAAGTTAGTGTTTTTAGCACCATAAAGGGGCGTAGCCTGCCCGAATGAATTCATTCAGACGGGTACAACGGAATAATCATGTGGTACTTTTACATATTAAAATCAGATATAGATAACAAACTTTATTATGGTTCAACTTACGATCTAAAAAGAAGATTTAGCGAGCATAATAAAGGTTATGTTACATCAACTAAAACAAGACTCCCGTTAAGTCTTGAATATTACGAAGCATATTCTAACGAAAAGTTAGCAAGATTTAGAGAACAAAAGGTAAAATCTAGCCAAGGTAGCAGAAAAGCTTTACTAAAAAGGATTAACCTAATAGAATAACTTCGTAAACATGTATAGGGGCGTAGTACAACGGTTAGTATAAAGGTCTCCAAAACCTTAGATTGCAGTTCGATTCTGCACGCCCCTGCCAAATTGTATTTAAATCATTTATAGTTAATTTTTTATGTATGATGGGTGGTAAAAATTGCTACTGAGCTTTGGTTTTTCTTTAAACAATTCATTATAGTCTACACATTTAGTTACAGCTTTGTCGTAATATATCCAGTATTCTGTGCTATCAAGTTGGCCTTTATTGTTTAATTCTGGTTTTTCGGTCAGAACGGTAATGTAAAAATCCTGATTCGCAATTTTAGAATATAAACAAAAAGTAGCATAGTATTCATTAATAGCTTTATAATCAATCAAATTAAACGCTTGCGCGCTACTAAATTTGTCAGGCCAAGCATTAATTGTTAGATATTTTTTAGAAAGCCCTCCAACTAAGTCTTCTATTTCATCTAAAATAGTATAGCTATTATATTTTATTTTTACTTTGTCTCTAGCAGAGCTTACATCACTATTTAAAGTAATATCCATAGGCATATTATCAAGAACTTTTTGTTTTTTTTGATAGATATTTAAATATAATGGGTTAGTCTCTGAATAGTATGTGTATGCAATAATTGCACATACAACAATTACTGCCGACATAACCCCAGAGTATATGCTTAAATATTTTATTTTACTAAAATTTTTTGTATTAAAATAAATATACACACACATTGGTGCCATCATAATAACTCCAAATATGAAACTGACTATTATTTCACCTGGGTTGTGCATCTTTAGGTAAATGTCTGGGTTGTATCCTATGGAAGGTAAAGCTAGCGATTTAATAAGTATACTTATAGATATTGCAACGTAAACTACTCCAATAATTATCAAAAGAAAGTATTTTTTTATTAATCCCGCTACAACTAACATTATACTATTAAAAATAACTAATAAAAATAAAGATACACTATTAACTTGGCTGTCTTGATAACCATTTTTTAGGTCATAATTCGATATATGATTTAAAAAAATCATTAACCAAAAAATAGCGATTGATGTGATTATTAGTGCAACACTTGTAGAATTATTTATACTTTTTTTTGACATATTTGTTATTTATATTTATTTAATACTAACATAATATTAAACATATCAATAGAGTATTTTTGAGCTATTGGCAAATTGGTATAGTATAATAAAGTTATAATATACAAAATACTTACCTTACAAGCAATATAATATGACATATACTGAAATAATTTCTAAAGTTAAGGCGCTTGAGTTACCATATGGAACTTATGTTGTTTTTGGAAGTTGCCCTATGCTAGTGTAGGTATTCGTGAAGCAAATGATATAGATATGTTTGTTACGACTGACGTTCTTCAAACACTAAAGCAACGTGGATGGCTTAGAGTTTATAAAGGGCCTAGAGATGAACCATATACCTATGATGTTTACGAGGCTCACGATACTTGGAATTTTAGCCCGTACAGCCCATCTTTAGAGCATTTACTTGAAACTGCTGTCGTGATCGATGGGATACCATTTGCTTCGCTTAAAGAAGTAAGAAAATGGAAATTAGAATCTGTCGGTGCGAAGAATTTAAATGACGTAGAGTTGATAGACAAATATATTACTAGCTTAAAATGATTGTATGCAAACATAAGCTAACTTAACAAAAATAGACTAATTTTATAGTAATTTAATTTAATAGTTTCTTTTTTGCTGTGGCTAGGTATATGAATAAACTAATATGAGAAGTACAAATAATATAACTAATTAAACTATTTTATAAATTGATAGCACATTCTGTATATTTATAACTATTAATTATTCTTAATTTTTGTTGAATTTTTTATATAATATTTTAACTATAATAAAAGATAAAAATATATTAAAAATAATATTTAACATTAATCCTAGGTAGTTTATAATATAGCTCTGTGTAATTGTATAATTTGACCAAAAACCGTTATTTACAGTAAGTTTTGTAATATAAGTAAATGGAACACCGTATGAAACTGACTGTATAGTCCAGCTATTGTCGCCATCTGGCCCTAAAGGTATGTCATTTCTTGGGCTAACTTGTGTAACAATTATACTTGTAATGCACGTAAGAAAAATTAATATTATTGTAAATAATATAAGCCATATATAATTTGATTTCAAAAAAGTATTTTTTGAATTAAATCTGATCATTTATTTTATTCTATAATTTTTAGTTAAATAGTTTCTTTTTTGCTGTTGCTAAATAAATACTTAAGCCTAAAAGCGTAAAGGTAAATATTAAAGACGTAACGTAAGACCATGCAATATTGTTGTATGCTACCACCTCTTTTATTTCTATTGTAGTAGTTACTGCCATAGCGCCAACATAAATCATTAATGCCCAGTATTTTTTTAAGAAAATGTTAAACAGTAAAAATGCATAACCAATTGTCATAATAATAAATAAAGTAAACACCATAATAGGTATTCCGGGATTATTGTCGTTACTAGAAAACAGATTTGACATATAAATTAAGCTAAAACTTGTGTACATTATTTGTATAATAATAAGCGCAATTACAGCAAAATTTGGTTTAGAATCATTGTTAATTTGAACATTTTGTTGATTATTAGACTGATTATATTGGGACGTACTTACAGGAACCTGATTATAACTAGGTATCATGTTTGAGTTTTGGCTGGTTTGCTGGTTGTTTAAAACCTGAGCAGGCGCTGGTTGTTGCGGTGCCATATTTATGCCTTGGTTGGGCATAGTTTGTTGGGGCGCAATGTTTTGTGGCTGGTTAGCATAATTTGGTACAGCGTTTGCATTTTGCATTGGCTGGCCATTTGGGTTTTGGTTGGACATTATTTGTTGTGGGCTATTATTTACCAACTGATTGTTTGGATCGTTTGGGTTATTTGGTTGCATATTGTTTATCCTTATGTTTTATAAAATAACTATACCATATTAAGCAGTACAGCATAAACGTTTTAAGCATTTAACATTATTAAAATTTATAAAAACAATAAAATCAACTGCAGAACATATTTAGGCAAATATAGATTATTTTTGTTCTTTTAGTTTTTCATAAATTTTTGATTGTATATACCAATATAGATTATCCTCGTAATTTTTACTTAGAGCATCTATGGCATATATAATTTCTTGTAAAATTTCCGGCGTTAATCTACTCGCCGAAAGACCTAAATTAGCATCTCCTTGAAGGTGAGCCAAAATACCAGTAACTGTAATATGACCAAGATTATATTGTGGGCTACTTGCAAGCTCACCGGAACTATGTTTTTTTGATAGATAAATTAATATAAGCACCAAATCTTGATAATCTAGTGCATCTATTGCTGGCTTTAAACTTTCCCAACTATTTAGTTGTATATTTGCATCTATTTTTTGACCCTCAACATATTCATTTACTGAGCCTCTCCAGGGCCATGGATCTTCGGGTATATCCAAATTTAATTCCTCCGGCGTTTAATACATTATCGGCGTAAGGTTGTATATTGTAGTATAATAATGCTCAATATTGCAAACGTTACCCTTAGTAGTGCTAAAAAGCTAAAAACGATTAGTTTTATATTCAGTACAATGATATACAAAAAGAGATTGGCGCATATTTAGATTACAACCCCAATGTTTTTAAAGGCAAGGTTGTGTACTATAATTGCGACGGAAGTATTTTTACAGATTAATATATTGACTAGTTAGAAGGATTATTTAAGAGTATTATTATATTAATGGTAAACGATGTAAAGATAGAAAAATCGGCACTAAAAATTACAGAAGAAGTTTTTAATAGCCTTACACACGGTATTGGGGCAATAATGGGCGTTATTGGCCTAATTATTGGGTTATTTACAATTTCTGCTACAACAGACATTAATATTAGCTATATTGTTTATGGTATTTGTTTAATTATTTTAATGATTGTTTCTAGTTTGTATCATGCTTTATTTTTTACTAAAGCACGGCATGTATTTAAAATTTTAGATCATAGCGGAATATATATATTAATTGCTGGTAGTTATACTCCTTTAGTTGTGTATTTATATAACGGTTGGGCGCAAATAATTATTTTGGCTTTAATATGGGCTATAGCAATAACAGGTGTAGTGTTTAAGGCTAGTATGCCAATTAAAATGGCTAAATATAGTATGGCTTTGTATATAGGGCTGGGTTGGTTAGCACTATTTTTAATACCAAAATTACTTAGTTTGCCTAATATTGTGCTTTATTTAATTATTTTAGGTGGTGTACTTTACACAATAGGTGCTAGTTTGTTGGCTTTTAAAAAACCATTTGTTCATGTAGCATGGCATGTTTTTGTTGTTGCGGCTGCTACTGCTCACTTTTTTGCCATTACAATTTTGGTTTAAATATTACTTTTTTTATTTGCTTGCTCTACGCTTTTCCATTCTAAAATAATATTGTTAAGTAAATTAATTATACCCTTGTTATCTGGCAGGGTATTATCGTCGTAATAATGATCAACATCTAGTGGGTTAGCTTTGGCCGATAGTACTATAAGATCGTCTGCCATAATATGCATTTTATCTATTGCATCTACCGTTGCAACAGGCGTTGCAATAACTAGTTTTTGATATTTTATTGGCTTTAAAAAATCGTAAACTGCATCAAACGTAGTTGAGCTCATGGCGCCATCTGTAACTACAATAACTACTCTATTATTAAAGTAATCAGGAGAGATTTCCCCACCCTGCGCTAAGGCAACATGCATATCGTGCATGGCCTCTATTTTAGCTTGTTCTATATGGTTTCGATATTCTTGAACAAAATCTTCTATTGCGCCCGCTGAAAAGGCATTATTATATACAAAACCACCCTGCTCATTTATTATGCCTATAATGGTTCTGCCATCTGGTAAATATATGTCTTTGGTTAGTAGCATGGCAATTAAAGAATGCAGGTGACGTGCCATTTCTGCTCCTACTAAAGCGCCGCCCTTACTTGTTGTAAGCACTATGGTATCGTCGTATCTATATTTTTGAGCGTAGTCTGCAAGTATGGCTCCAGCTTGGGTACGAGATGTAAAATAATCGTGTGATTTTGTTATTATCATTGTAGTTTTAGTATACCAAGAACTAACAAATTATTGCTTAGATATTATTACTTGTGGATAAGTATATTATTTAGTTGTTTTAAGCATAGCATTAGCGCTATAATAGAACCTGTAAAACGTAAAAAGGACTAAAATACACACATGAGGGTATTAATGCTTGGGTGGGAGTTGCCTCCGCATAATAGCGGCGGTTTAGGTACGGCCTGTTTGCATATGTGTAAAGCTTTATCTAGCAAAGGTATAAGCATTGAGTTTATTGTTCCTTACACAGCCCCCCACAATAATATATCTTTTATGAAAGTGACACCGGCCCTACCAATAGATGTACACGATATACAACTTGGTGGCATGGCCTATGATAGTTATTTGTATACCTACAAAAATAGAACAACAGAGGAAGTATCTATTTTTCAGCAAAGCGAACGTTACGTAAAAGCAGTAGAGAATCATGCTATTTTAGGAAAATTTGATATTATTCATGCTCACGATTGGCTAACTTTTAGAGCAGCGTTAAGAGCTAAAGAAATTAGTGGCAAACCTTTAATAGCCCATGTACATGCTACAGAGTATGATAGATCTGGTGGTAAATCTGGTAACCCATTTGTTCACGAAATAGAATATAACGGCTTAATGCTGGCAGATAAAGTAGTTGCCGTAAGCCAACTAACAAAAAACGTTATTATACAGCAATACGATATACCGGCAGACAAAATAGAGGTTATGCATAATGGTGCAGAAACAGAGCTTTATAAAGATTTAGACGCAGATAACGCATATAAATACCTATCTAAAATGCGTTCTAAAGGTTACCGAGTTGTAACTAACGTTGGTAGACTAACTATACAAAAAGGACTATACAATTTGTTACTAGCTGCTAAAGAGGTATTGCAGCGTGCTCCTAAAACATTATTTTTATTGGTTGGTTCTGGAGAACAATACATAGAACTGTTGCAGCTTTCTGCAGATTTAGGTATCTCAAAAAATGTAATATTTACAGACTTTCAGCGGGGTAAAAATTTAAGAGACGCCTATGCCATTGCTGACTTGTTTGTTATGCCAAGTATTTCTGAGCCGTTTGGGATTGCTCCGTTAGAAGCTATTGGTTATGGGACACCAGTATTAGTTAGTAAGCAATCTGGCGTATCAGAAGTATTACAAAACTGCCTTAAGGTAGATTTTTGGGACGTTCAAGAAATGGCAAACCAAATATATAACGTTGTTAAACACGATAGTTTACGGGATGAGCTTTACAAAGAAAGTTTTAAGGAATACTTATCGTTATCTTGGGACAACACGGCATCTAAGCTTGTTGGTGCCTACCATCAACATGCATCTATTGCGGAGGCCGTATAATGGAAACTCAAGCAATTTGTTTGTATTTACACGTTCACCAACCGTATCGTTTACGTCATTACACTATATTTGATGCTGGTGTGCACCAAGATTATTTTTCTGATACAACACCAAACGCGTTAACTAATAATAAATTTATTATAGATAAGGTAGCAGATAAATCTTATAGGCCCATGAACGCTACTTTGCAACATATGTTAAATACTAACCCTAATTTTAAATTTAATTTGTCTATATCTGGTACAGTTTTAGAGCAACTACAAGCATGGGCACCAGACGTTGTGGAGTCTTTTAAACATTTAGTGGCATCTGGTAGAGTAGAAATTGTTGCAGAAACTTATCATCATAGCTTAGCCTTTTTTTATTCTAAAAAAGAATTTGAAGCTCAAGTAAAACTTCATAAAGAATTAATACAATCATTATTTGGCGTTACTCCAACTGCTTTTAGAAATACAGAACTTAGCTATAACAATGATATAGCCTATTGGGCAGACAAAGCTGGCTATAAAGCTATTATTACAGAGGGTTGGGACCCAGTTTTAGGGTGGCGTAGCCCAAATTATATGTATAGACCAAGTTATACAAAAAATATAAAATTACTACTTAAAAACTATAAATTAAGCGACGATATTGCATTTAGATTTGGTAACCAATCTTGGCCAGAATGGCCACTATCTGCCGATAAATATATTGGCTGGCTAGGGGCAAGTATGGACAATGCACAAATATTTAATTTGTTTATGGATTATGAAACTTTTGGAGAACACCAATGGGAAAGCACAGGTATTTTTGAGTTCATAAAAGCTTTGCCAGATAAATGGCAAGCTAGCCGAGATAATAGAACCTTTATGACAATTTCTGAGGCTGCAGACAAGTTTGATGCGGTAGATTATGTAGATACACCACAAACTATAACTTGGGCTGACACAGAGCGTGATTTAACTGCCTGGCTAGGTAATACTATGCAGCACGATGCTATACTAGCGCTTTATTCTTTAGAAGACAAAATAATTAGCTCTAACGACCCTATATTAATTGCAGATTGGCGAAAATTGCAAACTAGCGATCATTTTTACTATATGTGTACAAAATGGTTTACAGATGGTGATGTGCATGCATATTTTAGCCCTTACACTTCTCCGTATGAAGCTTTTACTAACTTTATGAATGCCTGGAGAGATATACAATCTAGATTAGAATTAAAAGGAGATTATTAATGGCACGCCCAGTAATGCTTAGTAATGGCCAAATGCTAATTGGACTAAACGAAAACGGTTTAGTTCACGATTTTTATTACCCATATGTTGGTTTAGATAATCTTACTACCGCAAGGAGTGTTCACCATAAAGTTGGCGTATGGGTAGATGGAGCTTTTTCTTGGTTAGACGATGGCAGTTGGGATATAGTTGTAGATTTTGAAACCGATGCGCTTATTAGTAATTTATCTTTTATTAATAACGATTTACAAATTGAAATTAAAAGCAGAGATTTTTTAGATAGCGACAATAATGCATTGGTACGTAGATTTTCTATTAATAACCTTAGTGACACTAAAAAACAAGTTAGACTTTTTTTACATCAGGTTTTTCAGATTTCACGCAGCGGTCGAGCTGATACGGCTTTTTACGTGCCCCAAGATAATTATATATTAGACTACAAAGGTAGGTGTGCATTACTTATTTATGCCAGCTCTACACAAGGCCAATCTGACCAATATGCAATTGGTAACTATGGTATAGAAGGTAAAGAAGGCACATTTATGGATGCTACAGACGGAGAATTATCTCAAAATCCTGTAGAGCATGGTGGCGTAGACTCTGTTATAAGACTATCATTGCTAATTGAGCCAAAACAAACAGAACTAGTAGATTATTGGATAATTGCCACGAGCTCTCAATATGAGTCTGAACAGGTACATAAAGAATATTTAGAATTTGGTATAGAAAAGCGCGAAAATGCTACTAGATCGTTTTGGAATAGTTGGGTTCAGCAGGGCGCGCACGTATTAGATACTATTCCTCAAAGTTATCATAAAAACATAAAAAAATCATTGTTGTTTGTTAAAGCTCATATAGATAGCCGTGGCGGAATTTTGGCAAGTGGTGATAGTAGCCTATTTAATTATGGGCGAGACTACTACTGTTACGTTTGGCCTAGAGATGGTGCGTATGCTTTATGGCCATTAATTCGCATGGGTTATTATCAAGAGGCTAATCAGTTTTTTAAGTTTTGTAGAGATACCTTACATAAAGATGGCTATTTAATGCATAAATATCAGCCCGATAGATCTATTGGCAGTACTTGGCACCCGTTGGTTCACGATAATAAATCTGAACTTGCTATACAAGAAGATGAAACTGCCAGCGTTATTATAATGCTAGGAGAGTATTACGACTATTCTAAAGATTCGGAATTTGTAGAATCTTTATATAGTACATTAATAGAGCCGAGTGCAAATTTTATGTCGAGATTTATAGACGAAGCTACAAATTTACCGCATGCCAGCTACGATTTATGGGAAGAAAAATTTTTAACCAGTACCTATACTACAGCTACAGTAATAAGAGCTCTACACAGAGCAGCAGACTTTGCAGACATGTTTGAGTTCCCAGATGATGCCATGCGTTGGCTTAAAGCGGCAGACAAAATTGAATCATCGCTAAAATTATTATTTGACCCAGATAGACAAAGCTATAGAAAAGGTTTATTTGTTAAACCAGATAATAATTTGCAGTTTGATAACGTAATAGACGCGTCTAGCTTGTATGGTATATTTATGTTTACAAAAACAAGGTTAGACAACACAGATTTACAACAAACAGCAGCCGCAATAGAAGAATTCTTAGGTAATTCGGCTTCTGGAGGTTATTTAAGATACGAAGATGATTGGTATATGCGATTAAATGAAAACACTCCACCTAATCCTTGGTTTATTTGTTCATTATGGATGGCCCAATATTATATTCAGCAAAAACAACCAAATCGCGCTAAAGAAATAATTGATTGGGCAGAAAGCCATATGCTACATAGTGCAGCTTTAAGTGAGCAAGTTAATCCTATTACTGGCGCTCAAATTGGAGTTACCCCATTAGTGTGGAGCCACGCAGAATATATTAATACAGTATTAGACTATTGTTCACAAAAATAAAAAATTGCTAAAAATATAATTACAGAATGCTTTAAGAACTATTTTTTACGTGGCTTAACTACGTTTCTACCTAAGTTTTTATTAGTTTCTACAAAGATTGTATGACGACGTAGTCTTTTATTATATTTACGTAATTTTAACTTATCTGGTGTATTTTGAGTGTTTTTTCTGGTGTAATATAAACGATCACCTGTTTCTTCACAAACAAGCCCAATAGTCTTTCGTTTTAATGATTTTTTAGCCATAAATATACAAGCCTTACTTAATTGTATTTATTATATCAAATTATTAGTTGAATAGTCAAACAAACAAGTTGGAGCCGTTGACGAGAGTTGAACTCGTGACCCCTTCCTTACCATGGAAGTGCTC
>CAYRFD010000028.1:0-13278 GCA_964423475.1 uncultured Candidatus Saccharibacteria bacterium | reverse complement strand
ATTACCAAAGGTAGCTCAAATATAGACGAGTCGATGGTAACTGGCGAGAGCTTGCCAGTATCTAAACAAGTTGGTGATAGTGTTGTTGGCGCAACGATTAATCAAACGGGCAGTTTTGAATTTAAGGTTACGCGTGTTGGTAATGAAACCATGCTGGCGCAAATAATAACCCTGATAGACGAAGCCCAAAGTTCACGTGCACCAATCCAGGATTTCGCAGATAGAATATCGAGCTGGTTTGTGCCAGCAGTGATAGGGATTGCAGTACTAACATTTTTTGCATGGTTTTTTGTATTTGGTGGTAGCTTCACGTTCGCATTGATGGCTTTCACGTCAGTACTTGTCATAGCATGCCCGTGCGCCCTAGGGCTCGCTACGCCAACAGCAATTATGGTTGGCACCGGTAAAGCCGCCGAACTAGGTGTATTAATTAAAGGCGGTGAACCGCTCGAAGCAGCTCGTAAAATTGATACTATTGTTTTTGATAAGACTGGTACGCTAACCATCGGCAAGCCGGTTGTTACGGATGTTTTAAGCTTTGGAGACATATCCAAAGATACCATATTACAGTTAGCTGCATCGCTCGAAAGAGATAGTGAGCATCCCCTCGCAAAGGCAATTATCCAAAAAGCAGCAGACAAAAAGCTTACAAATCTTGAAATTATTGATTTTCAGAGCATCACCGGCAAGGGCATCTCTGGCAGTATCCAGAATAATCTATATCATTTCGGAAACAAACGGTTAGCTGACGAACTACTTGGCAAAAAAAATCATACTGTAGATTGGCAAAAAATCGACGATCTTGAGTCGCATGGAAAAACTGTGATGCTACTAATTAGAGACAATAGTCTTATTGGCGCTATTGCCGTTGCGGACACAATCAAGCCAAATTCAAAGGCTGTTATTGCAACATTACACAATACGGGCATGACCGTTTATATGATTACTGGT
Organism: uncultured Candidatus Saccharibacteria bacterium; assembly: GCA_964423475.1. Classification (GTDB taxonomy): domain Bacteria; phylum Patescibacteriota; class Saccharimonadia; order Saccharimonadales; family CAIOMD01; genus JAUPVN01. The sequence continues at coordinate 12,327 of CAYRFD010000028.1, read as the reverse complement.
GATAATGCGCGCACTGCTCAAGCAATTGCCGATCAGCTTGGAATCACCAATGTATTCGCCGAGGTCTTACCTCAGCATAAGGTCGCAAAGATAAAAGAATTACAAACGTCGGGCAGAATTGTTGCGATGGTAGGCGATGGTATTAATGATGCCCCTGCGCTTGCACAAGCAGAGCTGGGCATCGCTATGGGTAACGGAACAGACATTGCCATGGAAACTGGTGATATTGTACTTATGAAGAATGACCTTAATGACGTAATTACGGCCGTACAATTGTCACGCGCAACCGTAGCTAAAATCTACCAGAATCTATTCTTTGCGTTGTTTTATAATGTCATTGGAATACCTATAGCAGCAAGAATGTTTGCAAGCTTTGGTCTTATATTAAGGCCAGAGCTTGCAGGGCTTGCTATGGCCTTAAGCTCTGTTTCCGTAGTAACTAACTCACTAACTCTCCGCTATTTTAAACCAGGTAAGCGCAATTGGTTATCTACTATTGCTCCAATCATCATGGCAATAGTTTTTGGAAGTATTTTCTTTGGTTTCGCTCGTATGGGAATGAACTAGAGTGCCAACTTGGTGTAATACGGTATAGTTTAGAAATTTCAAGATGGAACAAGAGTCGTAACCGAATGCTTAATAGGGGATAAGGGATTCGAACCAAATTAACAGGGGTGGTTTTGACAATAACCAAAAATGCACCATAATGTGCATTTTTCACCTCTGTTAATGTTCATGGCTGGGGATGAGGGATTCGAACCCCCGAATGCTGGAACCAAAATCCAGTGCCTTACCACTTGGCGAATCCCCAATGAATGTATTGGTTTATATTATTTATGCCTAGACAGCACTATAAATTATACCTGTTTTTAAGACTTTTTCAAGATATAGCTGATATACTAATAAACAAGTATGATAAAACCAATAAGTAAGCTAAGTACTGCAAGCTATAAACATATTACTAAACCAATTTTATTTAAATTTAGCCCAGAAAACGTTCACGACGCTACAATAAAATCAGCAAAGTTATCTGGCAAAATAGTACCTTTAAAAGGTCTAATTAAAGCAAGCTGGGCTTACCAAAACCCAATTTTAGAACAAACAATAGATGGCATTTTTTACAAAAATCCTATTGGCTTAGCAGCAGGGTGGGATAAAGATGCTCTGGCAGCCCCTTTAATGGAATCTATAGGCTTTGGCTTTACAGAGGTTGGATCTATTACCCAACATTCTTACAAAGGTAACCCTGGAACTAGGCTTTGGCGTTTGCCAAAATCTAAAAGCATTATGGTATATTATGGACTTAAAAATGACGGGGTAGATGTTATTGCCGATCGTCTTAAAAAAATGAGCCTAAACATACCCATGGGTACAAACATTGCCTATACTAACTCGCCAACTTGTAACGATGATAAAAGTGCAATTGCAGATTATGCGTATTCGTTTAAAAAATTAGCAAATATTGGGGATTATTTTACAATTAACATTAGCTGCCCCAACACTTACGGTGGCCAACCTTTTAACGATAAAGAGCGCTTGCATAAGCTTTTAACAGTTTTAGATGATATTGAAACAAATAAACCGGTGTATATAAAACTTTCGCCAGATATTAGCCAAAAAGAACGGCGCGATATTGCAGATTTAGCTTTTAAGCACCGCGTGCATGGTTTTATATGCGGAAACCTAACAAAAAATAGGCAACTTGCCCAAATAAAAGATATTAATGTGCCAGAGCAGGGCGGTATGAGCGGCAAAATTGTACAAGATTTGTCTGATGAGCTTATTGCAGATATGTATAAATATAGTGCTGGCAAAAAAACAATTATTGGCCTAGGCGGAGTTTTTGATGCCCAAGATGCTTACAAAAAATTGCAAGCAGGCGCAAATTTAGTGCAGCTTATTACCGGCTTAATTTACCAAGGCCCACAAATTGTTGGCCAAATAAATAAAGATTTAGCTGAAATATTACAAAAACAAAAAATTAACAATATTTCTAAAATTAGCAATAAAATAAATATATAGTTGTTAAACTAGCGGAGGTTTTGGCCGGTTTGCATGTTAATTAGGGTAGAGGGTTTATTATTTATTACTTTACCTCCATCTACAATAAAATCTACGCTATCTTTAAATATCTGTTCTGCCTGTTGGGCAGATTCTACGGTTAGCTTACTCTCTAGATTTGCACTTGGGGCAATCAAGGGGCCGGTTTGTAATAAATAATCTGTAAGTTGATCATTTTGGGGCACTCTAAACGCTAGATCTGGTGTGCCAAGTGTTAGGTAGCTAAACTCATTGCCAACTATTGGTAATACCAAAGAATATGGCCCAGGCCAATATTTATTGACCTTATTTTTATAAACATCGTAATCTTTTATATTAAATGGCTGTAACTGATTGTAATTTGCTGCCAAAACTATGCATTTTTTTGCCGCGCTACGATGTTTAATTTGATAAACACGTTCTACGGCAGATATATTAAAAGCGCTAGCTACAAAACCATATATTGTATCTGTTTTTATTATTCCAACCCCACCAGATTTTATAATTTCTGCAGAACTTTGCAGATTATCAAATAGCTTATACATTACTTATGTAAATTAATTTCTATTTTAGTTTTTTTATTCTTTTTACGAATAATTTTTGGCTTTACAATATCTACAATATCTAAAAAAGTACTCCTATTAACATCTGCAAAATTTGCAAGTGGTTTAGTGCTTAAGTCAAACTTCATAGCGGCTAGGCGCATAAAGAACGTGACACCAATAGCAATTAGTGCCGCTACTTCTGCATTTACTTTTAAGCTTGCAGCTAAAAACAAAAATAGAGTAACTCCAACTAAAGCTGCTGCCGCATAATATTGCCCCGGAAAGAATATAACTGGTTCTTTTTTGGTTAACACATCTCTTAGTACACCACCACCTATAGCACTAACAAACCCAACCATAACTGCTGCAAGAATACCCAGGCCTGCATTAATGCTCATTTGTGCACCTATAACACCGTATATGCCTAAGCCAAGCGCATCTGCAATAAAAAACATTCCATCAAATTTTTTTACTACATGATACAAAAACGAGCCAACAACAATAGCAAGCAAAATTGCAATTAAAAATTTGTAGTCTTGTAACAATAGCGGGGGACCATCTTGCAAAAATATGCCATCACGTATTAAACCACCCCCGGCTCCGGCAACTACAGCTAAAATAAATACTCCTATAAGATCGTACTTTTTTTTGGTAGCTAAAATAACACCTGTTAAAGCAAATAAAAATGTGGCAAGTAAATTATAGGCTATTGGAAAATCAAATTGTCCTACAAGTTGTGTTTGTTCCATAAATACTTACGTATTATAGCAAATATATACAAATTTTAACAGAGTTATAACGCTTATTCTAAAGTTTTTTCTTGAGAAATAGTTTTGTTAATAGTGTTAACAGCGCGTTCGCTAAAAGGCGTTTCTATACCATTTTTATCGAACACTTCTTTTAAGCGTGTTCTGTATTCGCTTGCTACTTCCCATTGCTTACCAGGGCGTACTTTTCCGCTTATTCTTACCGTTATATTAGATTCATCAAAGGTAACAAGTTGTTGGTACTTTAAAGGAGACAAAATATCGTGTTTCCAACCAGCATCTTCTGCCATATCACCACCAAGTTGATCTATTAACTTTTTAACTTTATGTATATTAGCATCGTGCGGAATATTTAGCTCAAACATTGCATAAGAATAATCGTATGTTTTATTAATTACGGCCGTTGCCAAATGGTGGGGGATAGTATGCAAAGAACCCTCTAGATCCCGCAAAACCACGGTACGAAGTGTAATATTTTCTACCTTACCCGTATGTTCTGGGCTAACCTCTATAATGTCTCCAACTCTATACTGATCTTCTACTAAAACCATAAATCCGTTATACAGATCCATAATGGCATCTTTAGCAGCAATACCTAAAAATAAACCAATTGCACCAGCACCGGCAAGCAAAGTTGCGTAATTAACTCCTAGGTGCTCTAAAATAATTAATGCACCAAACGCCCATAAGCCAAAGTCTGCAATCTGCCTAAAAGCATTTGCGAGTGTATCATAGCGTTTTTTATGAGCTTGGCGGCCCGCAGCTTTATTACGTTTATATAATATAGAAAAATATCTATTTATAAACAACCTAACTACCCGCTGAACAACATATAGCGCAACAACTATTAATATAATAGAAGCTAGGTTATATAATATTTTTAAATACCAAGTAGAGGGTTCACTAATTACCGCTGCAAATATATTACTATACATATGCTTATATTATATGCTAATTTTGGTGTAAATGGGCGATTTTATAAATTATACCGTACAATAAATAACATATGACACAGCAACTATTAAAAGGACTTACTGCAGCACAAACTTTAGCAGTAGAAACAATTGATGGGCCAGTTTTGGTTATTGCTGGTCCAGGCACCGGTAAAACCCAGTTATTAGCACAACGCGCTGCCAACATTTTATTAAAAACAGATGTTCAGCCACAAAACATTTTATGTTTAACCTATACAGAGGCAGCTACAAGAAATATGCGTGAACGCATGGGCAAGTACATGGGTAAACATGCCTACGATGTTACTATTAGCACCTACCATGGCTTTGGCAGTGAAATCATAAGAGACCATCGCGAATTTTTTTTAGAACATAACGCCCAGCAACCCATAGATAATTTGCTACAACACCAAATTCTAGAAGAAATATATCAAACAATAAGTAGCAATAACACTCTTTGGCGTAAAGAAACTTATTTAAAAGATGTTTTACATTTTATTGGCGAAGCAAAAAAGGCTGGGCTTATGCCAAAAGATATTAGATCTATTGCAAAAGACAATACTCGATCTATAAATAGTCTTAATAAATATACTAAAAAAGATTTGGCATTACTAACCAAAATGTCTAAAAGTTCTATATCATTATTTGAAAAGTTATTTATAGATACAAAATCTTTACCCGCTAGTACTAAAAAATTACCAATAGGTATTACCAGCCTTGATACTCAATTTATAACTGCGTTGGCAGAAGCATATATAGAGGCAGAGGCCACTAACCGTACCGTGTCTTTAACGGCATTTAAAAACAACTGGTTAACAAAAGATAAAGATGATAAATGGGTAGTTAAGGGCACTAACGAAGTTGCTAAATTACTTGGTGCAGCCGATATTTACGAACAATACTTAAAAAAGCTTAAAGATAATAATTTATACGATTATGACGATATGATACTTCTGGCTACAAAAGCTATAGAAGATCATAGTGAACTCCGTTTTAGCTTACAAGAAAAATATCAATATATTATGTTAGACGAATTTCAGGATACCAACAAAGCTCAGCTAAAGCTAATAGAACTACTAACAAACAACCCGGTAAACGAGGGTCGCCCAAATATTTTGGCGGTGGGTGATGATGATCAGGCAATATTTAGTTTTCAGGGAGCAGAAGTAGACAACATGCTACGTTTTTACAAATTGTATAAAAACGTAAATACTATTACTCTTACAGAAAATTGGAGATCGCATCAAAATATTATTGACACCGCGCAATACGTTTCTAACCAAATAGAAAAACGTTTACATAGCAAACTAGGGCTTGCTAGTAAAGATCTTTTAGCAAGTAACAAAGCCCTACCAGCACAGGCAAAAATTGAGCAACACCAGTTTATTAGTGACGTTGCAGAACTAGATTGGGTGGCAAAAAAGGTAAAAGAACTAATAGATAAAGGCCAGTCGCCAGAGGGCATTGCAATACTAGCACCAAAACATAAATATTTAGAACCGTTAGTACCATTTTTAGAGCAAAAAAATATTCCTTTGCACTACGAAAAGCGCGAAAACGTTTTAGAAGATCAATACATTGCAAGAATTATTAACATGCTAAAACTTATAAATTCTTTAAGCAAAAATAACTACCCCAAAGCTAACGAACTGTGGCCAGAAATTTTAACTGGCAGTGAGTGGCAAATCCCAACTAGCTTAATCTGGCAACTATCTTGGCAATCTAGCGAAAATAAATATAAAGAAGACGCAACAACAAATTGGCTACAACTTATGCTTGCAGAGCCTAGCCTTAAGCCGATTGCATTATTTTTTGCTAAATTAGCAACTATTTCAGGCACCGAAACATTAGAAAAAATATTAGATTATTGCATTGGTATAGAGCCTTTAGAATTAAACGAACCAGATATTCCTAGTTTTAGTTCACCATTTTATAAATATTATTTTGATTCTGCCAATGCTAAAACACAAACTTTGCAATTTACCCAATTATTATCTCATCTTACAGTATTACGGCAGCGACTAAGAGAGCACTCTAACCAAAAAGAAAATATTTTATACTTAAAAGATGCTTTAGATTTTATAGATTCTTATAATAACGCAGCAGAAAAACTACTTAACACCAGCCCATACCACACGGCAGCAGATGCCGTTCAGCTTATTACAGCATATTCTGCAAAGGGCTTAGAGTTTGATGTTGTGTTTGTTTTGGCAACTACAGACGATGTTTGGGGTATGAAAGCACGTGGTGCATCGTCTAACATTATTTTACCAAAAAACCTGCAAACAATCCGTTTTGCCGGCGCCCAAAAAGACGAAAAAAAGCGGCTTTTTTATGTTGCATTAACCAGAGCAAAACATACCTTATACCTTACAAGTTTTACCAAAAATTATGCCGGAAAACCAACCACCGAACTAGAATTTATTAGCCAAACAAAAGATGATAATAATTTTCAAAAAAATATGCCAAAATTAGTATCAAATTTACATACAGACGATGCATTAACCCCAAACGCTAAAACCTTGCAATTGTTTTGGCAAACTCATCATTACAATAGCTTAGACCAACCAAATTTAATAGAATTACTAAAACCAAGATTACAAGATTTTCAGTTAAGCGCAACCCACTTAAACAGTTTTACAGATATGGAACTTGGCGGACCTGAACAGTTTTTTGTAAATACAATATTGCGTTTTCCTAAAGCACCATCTGCTAACGGAGAATACGGTAGTGCTATACACGAATCTATAGAGGCTATTGCTAATATGCAAAAAAATACAGGTGAACTGCCCGTGTTAGAAGAAATTCAAGATATTTTTGCTAAAAAACTAAGTAAAAAAACACTAAATAAAAATGAGTATATACAATACTTAAACAGAGGAGAAAAGGCTTTAGCGGCTTTTATGCAATGGTGGTGGCCAAACTTTAGCATTCAAAATCAGGCAGAGGTTCGCTTTAAGCACGAAGGCTCTTTTTGTGGCAAGGCTCATTTAACAGGTAACCTAGACTACTTGGTAATTGATCATGAAAATCAAGATATACAGGTAGTAGATTATAAAACTGGCCATAGCTTTACATCTTGGGCTAAAAGTACAAAAAGCCATAAATATAAACAACAACTACTGTTTTATAAAATTTTACTAAACAGCTCGCATACTTATAAAAACTATAAAATTAGCCAGGGAAGAGTGGTTTTTGTAGAACCAGAAGAAAACGATAAAATGACAGATTTATCTCTAAACTATAGTGATGCAGATATTAGCCGAACAAAACAGCTTATAAAAGCTATATGGAATCGAATAACACTATTAGACTTTCCGGACACTTCTGGTTTTAGCAAAAACATTAAAGGCACATTAGAATTTGAAGATTGGCTAATTAATAACACAAAAATATAGATTAAGTTTTTATGCAAATACAAAAAAGACCCTAGTAAGTAGGATCTTTTTTAATTAGACTTTTTTAAACTAACTCTTTTTAGAAGTAGACTTTTTTGTAGTTTTTTTAGATTTTGTAGCTGTTTTTTTAACAGAAGCTTTAGCTGATTTAGCACCAGCACTTGAGGCACCCGCAGAAACAGTTGGCTTTGTAGCTAATACTGGCTTTGGTGATACTTTATCTACTTTTTTAATACCAAATATAGGTACAATTACAAGCGCTGTAACCGCCATTGCAACTAGCATTCCCACTACTGGGCCCAAGCCATAGTTTACGTCAAAGCTATGAGTAGCAATTGCAACTGCTGGGTTTAATATACCACTAGAAGCCAAACCTGCAACCATAAGACCCAAAAACAAACCACCACCAATAGTAGCGGCGGCTTGGTAACCTTGAATTTTTTGAGTAACAACTGCGGCAATTGCAGTACCAAATACAAAGGCACCCGCTGCTTCTGCTAGAAATATCTTTGTATCAAAAGAACCGGCCCCATTAGTTAATGGTTGACCAGTAAAAAATTCGTATGCTTGCCATGCTGCAAACCCAGCCAAAAACTGAAAAACAATATAAGCTATTGCTTTTGCAGCTCCTACCTGACGCATTGCAAAAAGCCCAATAGTAACCGCTGGGTTAAAATGGCCACCAGATATTTTACCAAAAGCACCAACAAATACAATTAAAGTTATGCCGGCTGCCATAGCCGTAAATAACGGGAACCTATATAAACTTGTGCTTAATACTACTAAAGCTAGCGTGAGTGTTCCTATAAACTCTGCAAGCACCGCAGCAACATGTTGTTGCTTTATCATACCGTATCCTCCTTTTAACTTATATATCACTACAATAGAAACAAATTACAAAAAAAGCAATAGGCTTATGCAAATAACAGATACAAATATATATTTGTAGATTTATATATTTACTATGTTTAATAAAATCAATATAGTTAAAGAATGGCATTTAAAGATTATAAAACTAAGCAAAGTGTAGTATTAGTTTACACGGGCGATGGTAAGGGTAAAACTAGCGCCAGTATTGGCTTAATGGCAAGAGCGCTAGGTGCAGATTGGCCAGTAGCTTATATACAGTTTATTAAACATTGGCACGTAAACGAGCATAAATTTATAGAAGCAATAACTCCAATTTTTGGTAACAAATTATTGTTTTATAAAGGTGGTGGTGGTTTTTATAACGCCGGAGAGTTAAGTGCTAAGGGTATTACAGATTTAGAACATAAAAAAATGGCCCAAACAACTTACGATAAAGCCTACAATGCAGCAACTAGTGGTAAATATAAACTAGTTATATGCGACGAAATTAACAATGCCGTGCATGACGGCTTGCTTACGCAAAAAAAGATGTCGGATCTTATTAAAAACCGTCACCCATCTACTAGCTTATGTTTAACGGGGCGAAACTTTCCCACAAAGCTATTACCTCTAGTTGATATAGCAACCGATATGACAAAAATTAAACACCATTTTGACGACAAATATTTAGCAAATAGTGGCATAGATTATTAGCTCATATTTATTGTAATTTTTTTAACAACAAAATATATTATGTATCTATTAATGTAGCAAAATTTACTACAAAAGCTTGACCATAAAAACTCGCGGGCGTAGCATTAAAACAGAACAAACAGGTGTCAAAAAATTAAAGTCGAGTGCCTGCGGAGCCTCGACTTTTTTTGATTTTTAAGATACGGCAATTAATTAATTATGCCCATAAACTATAGCTTTCTCGGCAAAATATGGCTCTTTAAACATGTTATTTAAGGGTATTTTTTGAATAATACAATTGTTCGGTATTTCTGCATTTATATCACCGCCCTTTAAATATATTAAGCCGTTTTTAACACTGTGTAGAGACACTGGGCTTAAAAGTGGCCCTGCCCAGCTCCAGGCAACGTCTAACCGTGTAACAGCGCGAGATGTAACAAAATCGTACTTATCATTTAATTGTTCTGCTCTTGTATGAATTTTTGTAACATTATTTAAACCAATTTGCTTAGCTACATCATCAACTACCTTTAGCTTTTTACCTATAGAATCTACCAAAATAAAATTAGTCTGCGGAAACATTATTGCTAGCGGTACTCCCGGGAAACCTCCGCCCGTTCCAATATCTAAAATTTTTGCATTAGGCAAAAAATTAATAAATTTAGCAATAGCTAAACTATGTAGCACATGATGTTCGTAAAAATTATCTATATCTTTACGAGAAATTACATTAATTTTTGCATTCCAGTCTTTATACAAAACTTCTAGAGCGGACATCTGCTCATACTGGGTAGGGCTTAAATTATTAAAATATTTATGTATTAAATCCATATTTATATTTTTCTTTTAAACAATGTATATATTATAGAAAACAAAAACCATCCAATAACTATAGGCAGAGTTACTACAAAAAGTAATAGTCGCTTAAAAATATTAGCTTTAAAGCGCCAATGTATATTTTTGTATATCATTTTTGTAATAATTTGTAATTTATAATAGCTCCAAAGCTTGCCTAAACGCATAATACTGCCAGAATCTACAGATACAACTAAGTTAGGTGCTAATAAAATTGGCTCACTACTAGTTGCAAGCGCCAAACTTAAGCTTTGATCGTCGTGAACTTTTTTGTCTCCCATATAATAAAATTGGCGCGCTTTTTGCCAAACATCTTTTTTTATTGCCATGTTAGACCCCCATAAAACAGAGACCCCTAAAATTGCTTTAGCTTCAGCATAATATATAATTGTCCATAATCTTCCAAATTTACGTGATTTTATTCCAGTTCTAGAATATCCATAACCAGTAACTGCATTAAATTTTTGATTATTATCAAATATATTAATTAGCTGTTTGGACCATAAATTAGGTAAAATAGTGTCTGCATCTATTCTGGCAATAATGTCACCCTTAGATCTATCAAAACCTAAAGCCTGTGCGTATTGTTGACCTTGGCGATGCTCATTTAAAATAATAGTTTTTTTATAGTGCTTTTTTACAATATTTACAGTGTTATCTGTGCAATTATTGTCTATAACTATAACCTCATTAACATATTCTTGAGCCCAAACCGCATCTAAACACTGTTTAATGCACTGCTCTTCGTTATAAACTGGTATGATAACACTTATAGATATTTTATTATTCATATAGCTAGACCATCAAAATTATAGCATGTATACTGTTATGTATAGTGAATAATAAAAAGCAACCTAATAATACCAAAACAAAATCCTTAAAAACGCGTTGGAATAAACTCAGTAAATTAACTAAAATATTTATAATTGCATTTATAATAATTATACTTTTAATATTACAGGCTTACGCTTTAGCCTATTGGTACCAAAAAAAACATAGTAACCAACCATTAACATACGGCGTAACATTTATACCAAGATATGCCAGATATTATGATTTAGATCCTAAGGATACGTTTTTAGCATTACGAGACGATTTAGGCTTTAAACGCTTTAGGCTTGTGAGCTATTGGGATGAAATAGAAAAGCAACCCGGCCAATATGATTTTAGCGAGCTAGATTGGCAATTTGAAAAGGTTAACGAAGTAGGCGGCAAAGTTAGCCTAGCAATTGGCCTGCGCCAGCCACGTTGGCCAGAATGCCATGCCCCAAGTTGGGTAAAGGCAGAAGATCAAGATCAATGGTACCCAGAGCTTAAAAACTATATGCAAGCAGTATTAGAACGCTACAAAGATAACCCAGCACTAGATAGTTACCAATTAGAAAATGAGTATTTTTTGGGTGTTTTTGGAGAATGTAAACATTTTGGCATAGAACGAGAACGCTTAATAGATGAATTTGCATTTGTAAAAGCTATAGACCCAAATACACCCGTAATTATAAGCTTATCAAACAACTATTTGGGTATACCTGTTGGGCAGCCAAGGCCAGACCAATTTGGTGTATCTGTATATAAACGTGTTTGGGACGAAACAATTACAAAGCGCTATTTTGAGTATCCTTTTCCTAGCTGGTGGTACACTTGGCGCGCAGCCTTAACAGAAATTTTTACAGGTAAAGATTCTATGCTGCATGAGCTTCAGGCGGAACCTTGGTCTCCTGGCGGTGTAAAAGAAGCTTCTTTAGCAGAACAAGACAAATCTATGAATGCTCAGCGCTTAAAAGAACGCATAGATTATGGCGAGGCAACCGGTTTTAGAGATATAGATTTATGGGGCGGGGAATGGTGGTATTGGCGCAAAACAGTAAAAAACGACCCATCTTTATGGGAAGCCGTTCGCCAAGAAACCCAAGGCAAGTTATAAAAACCAAATTATAAATACCTAAATAATTGTTACAATGTAATAGATGAAGAAAAAGCAAGTGCAAAAAGGCACAATTGTAAATAAGCGCGCTCGGTTTGATTACGATGTAAAAACCGAATATAGTGCTGGTGTTGTTTTAACTGGGGCAGAGGTAAAGAGTTTGCGGATGGGACATGCAAATTTGCGTGGTGCTTTTATTACGGTAAAAAATGGCGAGGCGTGGCTAAATAATATGCAGGTCACACCCACAAATAGCACAAAGTTACAATTGCCAGAAGAAAAGCAAACCATACCACGTAAATT
>CAYRFD010000027.1:0-13707 GCA_964423475.1 uncultured Candidatus Saccharibacteria bacterium | reverse complement strand
AAAATCTTCAACGCACGGGTGTGTTTAATTTAGTTGGGCGGCTAACAAACTGGCGTGATATTAACATAGTGGTTAATCTATCTTGGAGTAACCCGGGGCTAGACTCGGCCGTTAACTTTCCCACCAACGAGGCGGGCCTAAAAGTACAAATCAGCGGTAACTACGCATTTGTAGTAATTAACAGAAGCTCCCAAAATTTTTTAGTTTATAATATTACTAATCCTGCTAGCCCAACTTTAGATAGTACTTTTTCTTTAAATGGTAACCCAACCAATATATTTATAGACGGCTCATTTGCATACGTAGCTTCTACTTCTAACACTCGAGAATTGCAAATTGTTAACATATCTAACCCATCGGCGCCAACACTTACGGGTAGCTTTAATAACAGTGGTAATAACGATGCCAGGGGCATATATAAATTGGGTAATTATGCATATCTTGCAATTAGTGCATCTACCAGCCAATTAGCGGTTATAAACGTTAGCAACCCAACGGCACCAACGCTTTCTGGCATAGTAAATCTTGGGCCAACCAATTTAACCGGCTTAGCCTATGAGGTAACCGTTATACCCAATTATGCCTATGTATCTTCTTCCTCAGACACTCAAGAGGTTAAAATAGTTAATGTTAGCAACCCAACGGCACCAACGCTTGCAAGTAGCATTAATTTACCGGGCACCAATAACGCCCTAACAATATCTCATAACAACAATAATTTATTTATTGGGCAATCTAACTTACTATACATATATAACATAACTATCCCCCTATCTCCATCTGCTCTAGGTAATGTGTCTATTGGCAATGGTGGAATCATAAATGATATAGCTTTAAACATTGCACAAAGCCCCGATGTATTATTTTTAGCAAATAGCGGTAATGTGGCAGAATTTCAAACAATTAACATATCCAACACTTCTGCACCGGTTATTTTTGGCACATACAACACTCCTACCGCAAATACCTACGCTGGAGTGGCCTACTCTAGTAGCTTAAACAGAGCCGTTATAGTTGGAGATCCCACCACGCAAGAAATGTTAATATTAAAACCACAATAAATTATGAACAACAAAGGCTTTACACTCATAGAAACTTTACTATACATTGCCATAGTACCCTTTATTTTGGCTTCTGCCATAGGTTTATTTTATTTTGTAACTCAATCTCAAATAAAAAACCAAGTTATTAACGAGGTTAACCAGCAGGGCGAAATTATTATAGACAACATCAACAAAAGCATCCAATCATCTTCTGCAATCAATTCACCAACACAGGGTAACGTTGGGCCCAACCTAAGCTTACAGAATATAAACCCTACGCTTAACCCCACAGTTTACAATGTAAGCTCAAACACCCTATATTTAACGCAAGGGGCAAATTTACCACAACCAATGCACAATAATAAAATACAAATAAATAACTTAGAATTTGCAAACCTAAGCCGGCCAAACACAACTGGCAATATTTCTTATTCTTTTACCTTAAATTACATTAATAGTTCAAACAAGCAATCTTATAATTATTCTAAAACATTTTACGGTGGGAGTAGCTTAAGATTATGAAACAACAAGGAGCAGTACTTTTAATAACGGTCTTAATAATTGCAGCAGTTAGTGCATCGGTAGCTAGCTCACTTATTTTAAAAGGTACAGAAAGCCTGCAAATTAGTGGCAATTTTAGTGATTCTGCTAAGGCTAAGGCCCTTGTAGATAGCTGTGCAGAAACGTCTTTAGCAGAAATTAAAGTAAACAACGCCCTAACCGGAAATTTTAATACAACTATAAATGGGCAAAACTGTTCATATAATATAATAAATACCTCTATTCAAGCAAGAACAGTCCAAGTTTGGGCAACTGTAAACAATACCACAAAAAGGCTCCAAATAAGCATTAGTCAGCTTAGCCCCCAAATACTTATAACCAATTGGCAACAAGTAAATAATTTTTAACTTGCATATTATGTATATTTTAGAGTAGTCTATAAGCATAACCATTATATAAAATAGGAGACAAAATGATTATAAAAAAATTAACTAAAAAGAATTCTGGCTTTACGCTAATAGAAATACTACTAGTAATTGCTATAATTGCGATTTTGGCAGGAATAGTTATTTTTGCTATTAACCCAAGCAAGCAACTATCAGAAAGTAAAAATGCACAACGCTCAAGCGATGTCACAACAATTCTAAATGCGGTTTATCAATATTCTATAGATAACAACGGAACATTACCTGCTAGCGTTTCTGCACTTACAGCGGGCACCCCAGGAGAAATATGTAAAACCGGTGCCACATGCACAGGCTTAGTAGATCTTAGCGTTCTTACAACAAACGAAACCTACTTAACAGCCATACCAGTAGATCCAACAGGTTCATCAGCTAATGGCGCAGGTTATACAATTTCTAGAAGTGCCAATAATAGAATAACCGTAGCAGCCCCAGATGCAGAAAACGGCGAAACTATTACCGTAACTAGATAAATAATATAAACTGATACTTAAATTACAAAAAAATTCTAATCAAAAAGCAAAAGAGAGTCTTTTGGAACCAACAAACAACAACAGCTATGCTGCTAAATCCAAAAATACAGAGTTTACCGCAACTCTTAAAAATATCACATATTTAAGTGATGATGCTTACGAAATAGAATTTAGCCTTAATGCTCCTATGCAGTTTAAGGCAGGCCAATACATATGGTTAGTATTAAATCAGTTAAAAAGCTCTCCAGAACTTGATAGGAGAGCTTTTTCTATTATTAGTGACCCAAAAGATAATAAAAATATATCTATATTGCTCAGAAAGTCTAAAAGTCATTATAAACATATACTTCTGGGCCTTAAAGCCGGAGACAAAGTAAAAATTTATGGCCCTCTTGGCACAACTTTTGTAACATCTAATTTTACAGATAACAATATAATAATGTTAGCGGGGGGGGTTGGTATAGCGCCCTTTTTAAGTATCTTAAAAGAAAACTCAGACCCAGGCAAACATTATTATATAATTTACAACCTAAGGTACAAAGAAACTCTTTACGTTAAAGAGCTAAAGCAACTAGAACAAAACAATAAAAATATTACCGTAAGTGTATACCACGAACAATTAAAAAGCAGCCACATACCAAAAAATATAAACAGTAAAATTCTTATTAGCGGACCAAAAAATTATGTACAAAACGCAAATAATATTCTGCTAGATACTGGCTACAGCTCCAAAAACTTTGTTTTTGAACAATTTTACCCTAACAATACAGACAAAAAACAGATACTTAACCTAACAAACTACTTATCAAAATTTAACAAGCAAAGCAAACAAATATCTATAGATCAATTTAGTGCTAACTTTTTTGATAAAGTTAAAATACAATATTTTAAATACTTTTTAATACTTAGCATTTTAGGTGTTTCTTTAATATTATTTATAGAAAATTTTGTATTAAACATAAGTTTAACTACAAATTACAACTTGGTACTTATTTTATACTTAGCTGCGCAGCTAATTATACTATTTGCTCATTTATTAACTAAAAAATACTATACACTTGTTTTTATATCTATTAACGCTCTAGCGGTTACCATGCTAGCCTACCAATATTACGATGTAAACAACACGGTTGCAGAGCCTTGGTTATTAATACCAGTTGCTTTAATGTATTTATTCTTTAGCAGAAAACTAGCCACAATTAATAGCTTAATATACATATTAATTGCCTTTAGCTTTTTACTTTTTGCAAATAATGATTCTAACACTATTTTTGGCCAAACTATTGTTTCGCCAATTATATTTAGCCTATATTCTATAGTTGTTTTGTTAATATTTTTTGCAATGTCTAAATTAACACAAACATCTAAAAAAACAATAGAATCTAACATTAGTGCTTTTGACGTTTTACTTAAATCTTTTAGCGATAGCCCAAACCACATTGTAATAACAGATATTAACGGCACTGTTTTATTTGCAAATAATGCTGCGGCTCAAAACACTGGCTATCCTATTAACCAAATGCTTGGCCAATCTCCACGCCTTTGGGGTGGTTTAATGGATTACGATTTTTACAAAAACCTATGGGATAACGCTCAAAAGGGCCATGTAATTAATACACAACTTGCCAACAGGAACAAAATGGGTGATGTGTATTATGTTAAGGCAAGAATATCTCCAATTAAAAATTCACAAAAAAAGATAATAGGTTTCTTAGCAAGCGAAGAGAACATTACAGATATTGTAGAGGCAGAAATGTCATTAGAAAAATCTAAGCAAAAAATAGAAAACATTATACAAGGAACAGATCTTGGGGCGTGGGAATTAAACATAATTACAAATAAAGTTACCATAAATGAACGTTGGGCAAATATTATTGGCTACACACTTGCAGAACTAGGGCCCGTAAATTCTAGTAAAATTCAGCAACTAATACACCCAGATGACTTACCTGTATACCAAGATGCATTAAATAATCATATAAAAGATACCTCTAGCTTTTATAAAGCAAAATACCGGCTTAAACATAAAAATGGTACGTGGATATGGGTTCAAGACCACGGCAAAATAATGTCTTGGTTGCCAAATGGCCAGCCAGAAATTATGTACGGATCTTTTAGAGATATATCTAAAGAACAAGAAATAGACCAAGCCAAATCAGAATTTGTATCTTTGGCTTCTCACCAGCTGCGCACACCTCTTTCATCTATAAATTGGTACACAGAAATATTATTAAGCGATAAAAAAAGTAAACTAAATAAATCTCAGGCCCAATATTTAAACGAAATCTACCTAGCAAACAAAAGAATGTCCATACTAGTAGACGATTTATTAAATGTATCACGCCTAGAACTTGGTACTTTTGTATTAAACTCGCAGGTACTTAACCTAGAACAAGTATCTAAACAAATAATTAACGAACTAACTCCAAAAATAAAAGAAAAACAGCAAAAACTTATAGTAACCTTTACCAAAGATTTACCAAACATAGAATTCGACAAAAAATATCTAGAAATGATATATCAAAACCTGCTATCAAACGCTGTAAAATACACCCCAAACAAGGGCACAATTAGGTTAGATGCTAGTAGTGTTTCGGGCAAAAACATTGTAGATGGCTATAAAATACCTATAGATGGGGTGTTAATATCTGTTAAAGATAATGGCTACGGTATACCGGTTAACCAACAAAAGCACATATTCTCTAAAATGTTTAGGGCAGAAAACGCCAAAACCATAGATACAGACGGCACCGGTTTGGGGCTATATATCCTGCAAAGTATTGTAAATTACAGCAAGGGTAATATCTGGTTTGTTTCAGAGCAAAATAAAGGCAGCACCTTTAACGTATTCTTGCCACTAAAAACACCCCCAAAGCAATAACCAAATATCGCTTTATTAGCTCAATTAAAGTTGTTTTTTAAAACTAAAGAATTTACTTGGTAAAATATTCAGATACACCGCTCACAAGTGCATCAAGTTCTTGTTCAGATTCGGCCTCTACATTAAGCCTTAGCAAAGATTCTGTATTACTTGGTCTTATATTCATCCATGAACCGTTTTTAAAAGTTAGGGTAACTCCATCTAGCCTATCAACAGTCACCGCCAACGGATACGCATTAACAATTTCTTCCATTTTTGCATCTTTATCTTCTACCACAAAATTAGTTTCTTCTATAGCAAAATATTTGGTATATTTTTTACGTAAATCAGATAGCTTAACATTATTAATGGTTGCTACATACAAACCAATAACAGCCGCAATTAAACCAGAATCTGCAAACCAATTTTCTTTAAAATAAAAATGTCCAGATGATTCTCCGCCGTATGGTGCATTATGCTCGCGCATAGCTTGTTTTATATTGCTATGCCCAACCTTTGTCCTAAAAGGCTTGCCACCAGCAGATGTAATAACCTCAGCCACATATTTGCTGCTTCTAACATCGTAAATAATGGTTGCACCAGGGTTTAAGCCAGCAAAATAATCGGCCAATAGCGCAGACATAGCACTACCAGGTATAACTTTGCCAGTCTCATCTAACAAAAATGCTCTATCACCATCGCCATCAAATGCAATTCCGCCATCTAGATTATTCTGTTTAATTTCTTTAATAATATCTACTAAAGTTTCAGATTTCATGGGGTTAGCCTCGTGGTTAGGAAAAGTCCCGTCTGGCTCAAAATACATTTCTTTAACACGCCAGGGTACATAAGGCTCTAGCTCGGCAAATATTTCTCCTGCCATACCATTGCCAGCGTCTACTGCAATATTTAGGGACTTTAATTTAGCTGTATCTATAAAACTTAGAACATGGCCAATCCAGCCCTCAACTATATCTTTATTTGCTACCGTACCGGTATTTGATACGTTTTTAAAAGATTGTGCTTTTACGGCATCTCTAATACCAAACAAACCACTAAATTCACCTACTGGTATTGCATCTTCTCTGCATAATTTAATTCCGTTAAATTCACCGGGGTTGTGGCTAGCCGTAACTACAGCCCCACCAGCTAATTTATTACTCCCTACCGCAAAGTAAATCATATCGGTTGCAATCATACCAAGATCCCAAACATCTCGTCCTTGCTCTGTTAAGCCTGCAATTATAGCTGTGGCGTAAGCCTTACTGTCGGGGCGCATATCGTAGCCTACGGCTACTGGGCCTTCTGTGGGCAAAAAATCAGCAAAAGCTCGGCCAATATCATGCACCAACTGTTCATTAAGTTCACTACCAACTTTTCCTCTTATATCGTAAGATTTAAAAACTTGAGCCGGAAAATCAGCCATAAATATCCTCCTTTTAGTTTAATTGAACTTTTTTTGCAACCTCTCCAACTTTTTGAGCATAATTTTTGTTTGCCACTAGCACCCCATTGGGCGTATTTACTACCACTACGTTATCTAGCCCAATAACGGCTACAGGCTCCGACGCCTCGTTTCTTATGTAACTATTTGTAGTGGTGTCTATCTCTATGCCTTGCCCCCATACGTGGTTGCCCTTGTCATCTGTTGTGCTTACTGCATGCAAATCGCTAAAACTGCCAACATCCATCCAGTCAAAAGTTCCAGGTATAACTAAACCATTGCTAACTTTTTCTGATAGCGCTGTATCAATCACTAAATTTGGCATTTCTAAATATTGCATATCTTTATTTTGTGCATCATTATATTTTAAATACTCTTTATATAATTCTTGGGCATCTTGTTGCATGGTTTTTTCAAATACCTCTACAGAACCTACCAAATAGCCAGTATTCCATAAGTACCCACCAGTATTAAAATACTTTTCTGCGGTGTTTTTATTTGGTTTTTCTACAAATTTTTCTAAATGAAAAGCATTAAACCAGCCTTCTACTGGCCCATCTTTTTTCATATACCCAAAAGCCGTAGATGGCTGGTTGGGTTCTACTCCAACAAACACAAGCTTGCCTTCTCCTTTGCTAAGTTCACCGGCGCGCAAAGCAGTAGCGGCAAAACCATCGTTATCTCTAATTAAATGATCTGCCCATAAAAATATTATTGGCTCATCTTTTGGCAACCCAGCATTCTTAATATGGCTTAACCCCATAATCACGCAACTTGCCGTACCTCTGCGCCCAGGCTCTACTAAAATATTGCTTTTAGGAATATCGCTAAGCTGTTTAAAAACATGGTCTGCGTGGCTTGTTTCTGTAATTACAAAAACATGATCTTTACGCGCAAATCGTTCTACACGCTCTAAAGTATTTTGCAATAAACTATTACTATTTGTAAGTTTAAGCAAGTGTTTAGGGTAATCTTGAGTAGATAGGGGCCACAGCCTAGTGCCAGATCCACCTGCAATAATTACAGTTATCATTTATCTATAATACCACTCATAGCAAAATCATAGTACAATTAGTGCATGCAAACAGTATTAATAACGGGTGGCGCAGGATATATCGGCAGCCACATTACAGTAGAACTGCTAAACAGCGGGTACCAAGTAATTATTGTAGATAATCTTAGCAATAGTAAACAACAAGTTATTAGCCGTATTCAACAAATTACCGACAGAAAACCAATCTTTTACAAACAAGACATCTTAAACAAAACTGCACTAAACAAAATTTTTCAAGAAAATAAAATAGATGCAGTTATACATTGTGCTGGCTTAAAATCTGTTGCAGAATCTGTTAAAGAACCCCTTAGGTATTACAAAATTAATATAGGCACTACATTAACATTATTAGAAATAATGCAAAAAAATAACGTAAAAAACTTAGTTTTTAGCTCTTCTGCAACAGTTTATGGCAACCCAAAATCTGTGCCCATAACAGAAAGCCAGCCTATTGGGGCAAACCTATCTAACCCTTACGGTTATACAAAATATATGATAGAACAAATTTTATCAGACACAGTAAACACTAATAATAACTGGCAAATCACAAGTTTACGTTATTTTAACCCAATTGGTGCACACAGCTCTGGCTTAATAGGAGAAGACCCAAAAGGCATACCAAACAATTTATTGCCATATATTAGCCAAGTAGCCGTTGGTAAGTTGCCAGAACTAATGGTTTTTGGCAATACCTACCCCACAAAAGATGGCACTGGTGTTCGAGACTACATTCATGTTGTAGATGTGGCCAAAGCCCACGTAAGCGCCTTAAAACACCCTACAACTAGCAACAAATATCGTGCCCTAAACCTTGGCACGGGCAGCGGCACATCGGTTTTAGAGCTAATTAATGCTTTTGTAAAATCTAACAATGTTAAAATACCTTTCAAGATTGTACCAAAAAGGCCTGGAGATATTGCGCAGTGCTACGCAAACCCATCAAAGGCTAACAAAGAGCTTAACTGGCACACCACAAGAACAATAGGCAATGCCTGCAAAGATGCCTACAACTGGCAAACCAAAAACCCTAAAGGCTACAATTAATTATTAACTAACTTAAAATTTAAAATTGGTAAATCTTTATATGTTTTTATTAATTTTTTATCTAAGCTTACAAAAGTGTCTGCGTCCATTCTAACTGCAACAGCAATTTGCAAAGCATCTTCAAAATCTTTATCACGGCCATTATTATATGCCCACTCAAAATCTGCATATTCTAAAGATTCTACATAATAATCATCTAAAAATTGTTTAATAACTTTTATATCAGTAATAGATGCGCCAAAATGTACAACTAAATGAGCCGTTAGGGCAGATATATATAAGTTACCTACATTCTGCTCTATAACCATTCTACATTGTTTATTTAGGGGCCTATCTAAGATAATTTCTAATAAAATATTAGCATCTAAAAATAATTTCTTATTTTTTATCATACTTTTTTAACAAAGATTCTGCATAAAGTTGCTTAACGGTTTTTTTAGTATCATACAAAGATTTAGATTTTTTAGCTTTATCAAACGCCTCTAAACCAAACATTTTTTTATTACTTGTTTTTTTATCTACAGGGCTCATAATAATAGGCTTTTTAAAGCGGTGTGTAATTTTAACAGTTTGACCATTGTTTACCTTATCAAATACTTCATCCATGCTTTGTCTTAACTGTTTAGAAGTAATTATATTCATAAATTAAGTTTAACATATGTTCAACTTAAAAGTCAACCCCAAAAAAGCTAATTTGATATACTTATATTATGATTAAAATGCTAGTAACGGGCGGAGCTGGTTTTATAGGATCCAACTTTGTTCATTTAACCCTAAAAGAACACCCTCAATACCAAATAACTGTGCTAGACGCCCTAACCTATGCGGGCAATATACATAACCTAGACACAATAAAAGATGATATAACTTTTGTACATGGAGATATCACCGATGCAAAATTAGTAGACCAATTAATATCTCAAAACGATGTTATTGTGCATTTTGCAGCAGAATCTCACAACGACAATTCATTACAAAACCCTTGGCCTTTTGTAAACACCAATATTATTGGCACATACAACCTAATAGAAGCTTCTCGTAAACACAACAAACGTTACCACCACATAAGCACAGACGAAGTTTACGGAGACCTAGAACTAGACGATCCAAACAAATTTACAGAACAAACCCCCTACAACCCATCTAGCCCATATTCTAGCACCAAAGCAGGTAGCGACATGCTAGTAAGAGCTTGGGTACGTAGTTTTGGCTTGCAGGCAACAATAAGCAATTGTAGCAACAACTACGGCCCATATCAGCACATAGAAAAGTTTATACCCCGCCAAATAACCAATATTTTGGTAGACCAAAAACCAAAACTATACGGCAGTGGCCAAAACGTACGAGATTGGATACACGTAGACGATCACAACAGCGCTGTTCATGCAATATTAAACAAGGGTGTAATTGGCCAAACATACATGATAGGCGCCAACGGTGAACAAAATAATAAACAAGTATTAGAATTTATTCTTAAAGATATGGGCAAGCCTACAAGCTGGTACGACCAAGTTAACGATCGCCCAGGCCACGATTTAAGATACGCAATTAATAGTTCTAAATTACAAAAAGAGCTTGGCTGGCAGCCTAAATACACTAATTTTGAACAAGGCCTGCAAAACACTATTCGGTGGTACAAAAACAATACACAGTGGTGGCAACCCCAAAAACAACAGGTAGAAGCTAAATATAAAGAACAAGGCCAATAAGTATATGGCAAATTTAGCAACAACCCAATACGTAGGCCACAAAACATCTATACCAGGATTATTATTTTTTGATGTATCGCAAGTTAACGATGAACGAGGCTTTTTTCAAGAAAAATATCAAAAAGCCAAACTTGTAGAGGCCGGCATGCCAAATTCATTTAATGTTGTGCAAAATAGTTTATCTTACAACAAAGAAACGGGCGTTACGCGTGGCTTTCATGCCGAGCCATGGGAAAAGTACATAACCGTAGTAAAGGGCAAAGTATTTGGTGCTTGGGTAGACTTACGAAAAGGCAGTAGCTTTGGTAACGTAGAAACGTTTACAATCACCCCCAATACGGCAGTTTTTTTACCAAGGGGCGTAGCCAACTCTTTTCAAACCCAAGAGCCAGACACATACTATCTTTACAGTGTAAGCGCTCACTGGAGCGCAGACAACTATAGTAAATATTGTTTTGTAAATTTGTCAGATCCTAAAATTGGCATTAATTGGCCTATTCCGTTAGAAAAATCCATAATAAACAGCAGAGACCAAAATCACCCAATGCTAAAAGATGTAAAACCAATGGAGATATAATTATGAACAATAAAAAAGTGCTAATTACCGGCGCAAATGGCCAACTTGGGCTTGCCTTACAAAAATTATTCCCAAATGCAGAATGTGTAGACCTAGATACATTTAATATTAGCGATCCAAGCGCATACAGTAGCCGCAATTGGTCAGAATACGGCCTAATACTAAACGCCGCAGCCTACACCAACGTAGATGGCGCAGAAACGCCAGAAGGCCGTGTTATTAGCTGGCAAGCCAACGCAACCGCCATAATGCTTTTATCTAAAGTATGCACAGCAAATAATATAACACTTGTGCATGTTTCTAGCGACTACGTTTTTGATGGCACAAAAACTCCCCATAAAGAAGACGAACAATACAGCCCACTTGGAGTATACGGCCAAACCAAAGCCGCAGGAGACATTGCCGCTAGCCTTACACCACAGCATTATATTGTGCGTACAAGTTGGGTAGTAGGCAAAGGTAAAAACTTTATAAAAATAATGAAAGATCTTGCCAATAAAAGCATAAAACCAAACGTTGTTAACGATCAAATAGGCCGCCTAACCTTTACAGAAGATCTAGCAAATGCAATTTACCACCTAGTAAGCACAAACCAACCTTACGGCGTATACAATTGCACAAACGAGGGCCCACTAACAAGCTGGGCAGATATTGCACAAATAGTTTATAAAGAATACGGCCATAACCCACAAGACGTTACTGGCGTATCAACAGCCACCTATTATGCCGGTAAAGAAGGCATTGCCCCAAGGCCACTAAACAGCCAGCTAGATCTTACAAAAATTAAAGCCACCGGCTTTACACCGCGCAACTGGCAAAATGCCCTAAACGATTATTTTATAGAGCTAAAAAGCCAAAACTAATCTGCAAACATCGTCTGTAATATGTTTAAAGACTTTTGTTGATCAATAACAGACAATCTGCCAATACTCTTGCCTACCCTATTTTTGCTAATAGTACGCAGTTGATCAAAAGCCATAGACGATGTCTTTTTATTAACTACTATATTTGTACGGAAAGGCCAATTCTTTATTGTGCTAGTTAATGGAACAACAATTAAAGTATCTAAACTATCGTTAAGCTCATCGGGTGATACAACAACACAAGGCCGTGTTTTTTTGATTTCTTTACCCACGGTGGGGTCTAAATTAACCCAAACAATATCAAATTGTTTCATCAATCAAGTGCCTCTCCAACTAAGCCATCCCAATCGTTTAACAATGTATCGTTTACGGGTTTATCCAAACTAATTGCTTTTACCCAAGAAGATCTTACAGTTTTAGGTTTTTTTATTATAATTTCTCCATCTTTAATTATAAGATCTACTTGGCCACTAATCCCACTCATAGTAAGAGCAGCCTTGGGCAATCTCACAGCCATACTGTTACCATCTTTGACTAATTTACTTTTTAATTTATTCATACCCACATTGTACCCACAATTTAGATAATTGTCAATATTGTATACAATCTTTATTTTATTCTAAAATAATTAAATCTTTGCCAAAAAAGCTTTCAAAAACACTAAAATCTTTATCAAAAGTTGCAAGGGGCATTTTGTTTTCTAACGCTAGCGCAGCAATCCAAATATCGTTATTAGCTAACACCCTGCCAGACTTTTTAGCAAAAACCGCCAGCTCCGCATAAAATGGTACTGTGTCGTAACCTATATTTATTGTATCAACCCTGCTATCAACCATAAACCTGTCAAAAATTCTAGAGTTCTTATGGTTTTGGCCACCACCTAAAAAACCAGCCTTTAGCTCTGCCAATACAATCGTTGGGACCAATATTATTGTGCTATTTTTAAGTAGGTTAATCGCACCATCATGACCTTTATTAGCCATACTATATACATTTGTGTCAATTATCATCTTCTGCCCATTGTTTTTTAGTAAGTTCTTTTTGTATTTTATCATCCTCTTCTAAAAATTTAATCGTGGCATCATCTATAGTGTTAGACCCAAAAAACCAGTCTAAGCTATCCACAAGTGATCCTTTAGATGTATTTTGCACAGAAAGCTCATCCAAAACCACATCATTTAAACTTACGCCCCTAATTTTGGCAAGCTTTCTCAAACGTCTGTCTGTGGCGGGCGGTACTCCTCTAATAGTATATTGTATTTTACGTGTAGGCATGCCTACATAATAGCATGCATGTAGGCATAATGCAATCATAATATATAAAATGCTATACTACAAAGTATATTAAAGGAGCAAAACTTATGAAAGGCATTATTTTAGCAGGTGGCAGCGGAACACGTTTGCACCCAATAACAAAAGGCATCTCAAAACAACTAATACCCATTTACGATAAACCAATGGTCTATTACCCGCTTAGCACACTAATGCAAGCTGGCATAAAAGACATATTAATAATTACCACCCCGCACGACCAACAGCAGTTTCAACAATTACTAGGTGATGGTAGCGCTTGGGGCATTAAATTAAGCTATGCCATTCAGCCCACACCAGATGGTCTTGCGCAAGCTTTTATTATTGGCGAAGATTTTATAGGTAAAGACAAAGTAGCCCTAGT
>CAYRFD010000026.1:4323-14209 GCA_964423475.1 uncultured Candidatus Saccharibacteria bacterium | reverse complement strand
ATGGTGTTAAATATTATTAACATACTAACTACGGCAAACACACTTGCAGCAATAACACTAGTTGTGGTAATAAACCGTTGGGTAGCAGCAGCGCGCTCAATAGTTTTTTTAACGTCTGTTTTGCCAAGGCTAACACTTTCTACAATAGCTGTATATTGTTCTTGTTTGGCTATGTTGCCAACTTCTTCCATGTTGCTTAGGTCTGTTACGCTTATTTCAAAAGATGCCGGTATGGTACCCGTACCAATAAGGGCTAAGCCTTCTAGTAGTTTTGTATCATTCTTAAAACTATCTATAAACTGCTCTTGCGCAACGTCTTGGCTAATATAAGTAACTTGATCTACATTTTGATTACCAGAAAGTTCACTTTGCAGTGCATTAATTTGGTCTTTGGTGGCATCTGGCTGTAAATATACAGATACTTTTAAGTTAGTAGAAAGCTCTGCAATAGCGTTTCTGGTGGCTACATTTAGCACCACAGCAGAGAGCACAATTACAAGAGCTACAACCATAACGGCCGTTGCCGCTATAGAAAGCCAAGAGTTTCTAAAAAAGTTTCTAAACCCAGCAACACAAATACGCTTAAATGTAATAATATGACGCATCATACGGCTTTTAGCCCCTTTGAACGGCCCGCTTTATCACTTACTACAACTCCATCTGCAATAGTAACTATGCGTCTATTAAGACGCTGCACAATATCTTGATTATGAGTAGTTAAAAGCACGGTTGTGCCGTATTTGTTAATGCGTTCTAACACTTGTATTACATCCCAGGCATGTTTAGGGTCTAAATTACCAGTTGGCTCATCTGCAATTAATATACGAGGTTGGCGTGCTATAGCTCTTGCAATAGCAACTCGCTGACGTTCACCACCAGAAAGTTCGCTGGGGTAACTTTTAGCTTTTTTACTTAAACCAACAATTTCTAGCACCCTGGGTACAGTGTGTTTTATCTCTTTATTGCTCATACCAACAATCTCTAATGCATAAGCAACGTTTTCAAAGCTTGTTTTATTAGATAATAATTTAAAATCCTGAAAAACTACACCAATTTTGCGCCTTAAATAAGGAATTTTACGGTCTTTGAGCTTATCGTAGTCTATGCCACCTACAATTATTTTACCGCTAGTGGGCTTTTCTTCTCTGGTTAAAAGCTTTAAAATAGTAGATTTTCCTGCCCCGCTCTGGCCAACAATTACAACAAATTCTTTGTTTTCTACATGCAAAGACACACCCTTAAGTGCACTACTTTTACGGCTGTAGTTTTTTGTAACGCGGTCTAGCAATATCATATCTCTTATGATTATAGCACAATAAATTACTACTACGCGAACAAAATTAGCAGCTTGTATACGTAATAATTAAGAGTACAATTATATTTATGAAGAAATGGAGCATAGTTGCCATATTGGCAGTTACACAATTTGTTATGGTGCTAGATAGCACCGTTATGAACGTATCTATTAGCGCTGTTGTAAAAGATCTAAATACAAATGTTAACTCTATGCAAGCAGCAATCACCTTTTATACCCTAACTATGGCTGCGTTAATGCTTTTAGGTGCAAAGCTAGATTCTAAACTTGGCTTGTTACGGGGTTTTGCAATTGGTTCTGTAATATATGGTATTGGCTCTTTTATAACCGCAATTAGCCCAAATATTGGTGTGCTAATGCTTGGCTGGTCTTTCATAGAGGCCTTTGGTGCGGTATTAGTTATTCCTGCTATTGCGGCGCTTGTAGCCGTGCACTACACGGGTAAAGATAGAGTAACGGCTTATGCAATTATTGGCGGAATTAGTGGTGCTGCAGCTGCCGCTGGGCCACTTATTGGTGGTTTTATTACCACTTATTTATCTTGGCGATATGTATTCTTTTTTGAAACAATTATTATGATATTTGTGCTAATTGCATCTCGTAAGTTTAGTACAACACCGCCAAAACCAGAAAAAATTAATGTTTTAAGCGCACTAATGTCTGCCGTTGGTATGGGCATGGTTGTGTACGGTATGTTACAAAGCAAAATATGGGGTTGGGTTGAACCAATATCCAAGCCTACAATTAACGGGCAAGAAATTGCACCATTTGGCATATCAATTGTTGCTTATTTAATATTGGGCGGTATTGTTATTTTATGGGTATTTTTAAATTACCAAAAAAAGTTAGAGCATCAAAAAAAGAACCCCCTTTTACAAGTGTCTATGCTTAAATCTAAACATCTTAGGGCTGGGCTGGGCGTATTAATGGCGCAATATATGATAATTGGCGCAATATTTTTTGTTGTACCTATTTATTTGCAAATGGTTAACGGCCTAGACGCCCTTTCTACGGGTGTTAAACTTATGCCACTTTCTGTTGCGCTTATTTTATTTAGCATTATTGGTTCTAAATTAGTAAGCAAAAAAAGCCCTTACTACATTGTAAGAGTAGGCCAAGTTTTGTTAGTTTTAGGAACAGTCTTTTTACTAGTTGCCGTAAACAAAGACCATACTGGCGTACCTTTTGCACTTGCAATGTTTTTAGGTGGTGCTGGCCTTGGGCTACTTGCATCGCAGCTTGGTAACGTAAATATGTCTGCCGTAAAAGAATCACAATCTAGCGAGGTAGGCGGCCTTCAGGGCACGTTCCAAAACCTTGGCTCGTCTTTAGGAACGGCTTTAATTGGTAGCATTTTAGTGGCCTCTCTAACAACCGGTTTTATAAATAACGTTGCTGCTAGTAATTTGCCACAATCTACCAAAGACTACGTATCTACATCTGTTAAAACAGTTCAGATTGTGCCCGCATCAGACGTAGAACAACAAGCCCTAAAAGCAGGCTATACACAACAAGAGGCAGATGAAATTGCCGATATTTATAAAGAATCTCAGCTTGGTGGCCTAAGAGAAGCCCTGTTCTTTTTAGTAATTATTGCTGTACTAACAATCTTTTTAAGTCGCAACATCCCTAAAACAATTGTTAAATAATTTAATAATTTTATTATTAGCTATCTAAGACAGCTATGTATCTTAAGGGCTCTTCTTCTTGTGCTAAAATTCCTAACTTCACTAAACTATCATAGAAATATCTGGCCTGTGGCACAGAAGATATATTAATTCTTGATATATTAAAAGAATCATTAGCATCTTTTATTATAACTTGTATCAATGCTCTGCCAAGTTTTTGATTTTGCTTTTTTGGGTCAACACCTATTGTTTGCATTCTAGCTTCTAATAATTTACTACTTGGCTGAAGATTCATAGAATTATTAGGATATGTAACTTCTGCAACCGCAACTACCTTTTTGCCCATTGCTAGCCAATACACATACGATCCTTCTATAGGTTCATATAACCCTACCTCGTCCAGTAGTTCAACACATTTAGCCAATTCACCATTACCACTTAAGCGACCTACACATATACGATGTGCCCCTGCAACCAAATCACTTTCTGTAGTGATATTTGTTAGATATTCTGGCATTACAAATTTATTTATAGTTTACTAAAAATATATTATTAGTAAGCATGAATATGTACTATACCATACTTAGTAACAACAAATCTGGCACTAGATCCAGTATCATATACTTTTTGATCTTTTATTAATACACTGCCTTTAAAAACTGTGCAAATTACTTTAAAAGCTTTATCTTTATCTTCTGCTCCATTAAAGAAATTTTCTAGAACTTTTTTTATATTTTCGTTAAAGAATTCTCTTAGTTCGTCATACCTTGCCCCAACTTCACTATTACCAAGTTCAATTACAGCTTCTACGCCAAGGTACTCCCTATTAATAATACCTTTTTTTCTTTTTACTCCTCGTTTAACCTTAGGTAACTTTTGTGCCCTAGCAGTCATAACATTATCAACCAAAATATCAAATGCTCCAATTAATTCTGGATTAATTACTTTAGCAGATTCAGCTTCTGTTATATAAGATTGTTCTTCAGCCGGTGTAGTTGCAACTTCCATATCATACCTCATTTAATTAATATAGATGCTATTTTAGCAAATTTATTGTAATTTATCAATATATTGTTGGGGAAATATTAAGTTAAACAAAATATTTATAATAGTACTAAAGTAGACAAAAACAAAAAAGTAGTGTAAAATAACATTATGCCTGAAATACCAAAACGAATAAATAGCGATGTATATAGTAGTGAATCAGAATCTATTATCGATTTGCCTGTATATCTAGTACCCTCAGACGAAATCAGAGAACGTCTAAGCGCAATTTTACCAGAAGAATTATGGGCAGAGACTTCTAAGTTACCCTATTGGGGATCTCATTTTATGAGAACTTTATTAAGATGCGCAACACAGCCTACAAAAGTGGAAGACTGTGGAGCCAATATCCAAATAAATATTGTACCAGTATACATTCAAGTTCTATTTGACGACATCTATGATCCTACATATATAACACCTGAAAATGCAAAAAAACTATATATTAACATCTCAGAAACAGTGAAAAGAGTAATATGCGATAAAGTCCCAAAGACATTAGCTGATAGTAATGATCAAATTACTATGCTTCAAGCGTTTGGAGCTAGTATTTAAATTATCTTTAATCTAACTATTATATTATTTTTCTTTAACCGTTAAATGGCCCAGATAACAGGTTATAACAATTCTACCAGTCTTATTAGTATCAAAAGTATCTGCAACTATTGCCGGAGTATTTACCTTTTGCGTACCATCAAACGTGCTACACCAAGCATAAAAATCTGCGGCAGTATCATTGCCATATGGTTCTATAGTTGGCTCTGCATCAACACTCAAAGGTTCATGTTTTTGCTCATGTGTTCCTGTGCATGCGATAAGCTCTGTATTATCATCTGGTAAACCATTAAACGCAGCTACATTAGTGTCTTTTGGGCACTCTGCATATACCTTAGTAGCTGTTGGAGCGGGTTCAGAATTAATTTGGTATAACAAAAAATAAGCAGTAACAGCGCAAGCTAATGCACCAACTGCTTCAGCAACTTGACGCTTGGGCAAGGTAGTAGCACGGTCAATTAGAGACCTAAGCCTATTTTTATACATATGATAATTCCTTATCTATTATAAATATAATAACATATTTTGTTATAAAATAAAATATTATGGTTTTTAGGCGTTGATAAAATCGTTTAGGTTGCCGTCTAGAACAGATTGGGCGTTGGTGGTTTCTACTTTTGTGCGAGTATCTTTTACCATTGTATAGGGGTGCAAAACGTAGTTACGAATTTGGTTTCCCCACGCGGCTTGTTCGTTGGGGCCCTTAAGCTCACTAATTTTGCTGGCGTGCTGTTCTAGTTGCAAATGTGCAAGGCGCGAACGTAAAATTGTTAGGGCTGTTTCTTTATTTTGCAGTTGTGAGCGCTCGTTTTGAATGGCTACACTAATATTGGTTGGCAGGTGTGTTACGCGCACTGCACTATCTGTTGTATTAACACTTTGGCCACCATGACCGCCTGCCCTATAAACATCTATTTTTAAGTCTTTTTCATCTAACTGTACCTCGTTTGGAGCATCTACTTTTGGTAAAACATCTACTTTTGCAAAGCTTGTTTGGCGCAAATTATCGGCGTTAAAAGGGCTTAAGCGCACCAAACGATGCACACCATGCTCGCCTTTTAACTTACCATAAACTAAAGGGCCACTAATACTTAGGGTTGCGCTTTTTATACCTGCCTCTTCTCCGACAGATTCTTGAATTAAAGTGGCCGATACATCTGTAGTTTGCTCTGCCCACCGTACATACATACGTACCAACATTTGTGCCCAATCTTGTGCATCCGTACCCCCTGCACCGGCAAAAATACTTAAAATTGCATCATGATCATCGTATGGGCCATTAAAACGTAGCTGATTTTTTAAAGTTTTGTAAGTATCTTGTGCATTTTTTAGCTGAACAGACAAATCTTGCAGTAAAGATTGGTCTTGTAAGCTAGCAAGTTCTAATAAATCTTGTACATTTTTATGCAGATCTTGCCAAGGTTTAACTTTTGCAGTAAGTTTACTTAATTTTTGCATAGAGGCCGTTGCACTTACCCGATCATCCCAAAACGTTGGTTCTTGTTGTTTTTTTTCTAAATCTTTTATAACAGCTTTATCGGCATCTAAATTAAGTGTTTTTGCGGCCTCTAATACGTTAGCTTGCAAGGTTGCTGCTGATTGTATGATTTCATCCATATAAATAGATCTTTTTAAAATTGCATTATTTTTTGCTGTACCAACAACGAATCAACACTATCTTGAGGGTTTTTCATAATACCAAAACCATATGTATTACTTTGCAATAATTGCATAGCAGATTCTACCATGCTTTCGTTAGTAACACTATTTATACGGCTATCAATTTCATCAAATGCAAATACTTCTCCTAGCATTGTAAACGGCCCCCTGTACCAGCTAACTAAAGAACCTACAGTTTGATAAGATCTTTGCACACCACCTAAATTACGCTTCTTAAGCTCATCTAAAGTTGTGGCTGATATCCCATTTGTTGCTACAAACTTTAGCTCGTCATGCAAAATTGTGGCAAGTTGCATAACATTATTTGCTTGTACTTGGCCATAAATTAAACAAACACTGTTATCTTTTGTATCGTAATCGGCCGAAAATATGCCATAGGCTAAACCAAGTTCTCTTAATTTTCCAAAAACTTTAGAATGAAAACCATCAAATAGCTCATCAAACACCATTCCCATGCTATCACGCTGCAAATAATTTTTATAAAGTGGCAATACAACCTCTAAACGGTAAACAATATTATCTAAATTACTATTTGTTAGTTCTAGTGGTTTTGGCAAAGCAATAGGACTTTCTGAAGGTAAACTTATTAAACCATTACCCTTGGGTATTTGAATATTTTCTAATCTTTTTATAATATCCTTTTTTAAATTAGCATTTAAGGGGCCGGCAATTACAAAACGCATATTAGTGGTAGTATGAGTCTTTAAGTAGTGATCTTTTATATCTTGCAGAGTTATATTTTTTAATTGTTGTATGCGAGCCCTGTTAGGAATAGGCACAAAATGCATAGCATGCTCTAAAGATAAACCAAGCTCGGTATTATCGTTATTGCGGCGCATTTTTAGCTCTTCTGTTACGTTACCTATTTCTGCATCAAATTCATCTAGCGTAAATAATGGTGATTCTATGGCTATACAAAGCAAATCATTTATACGATCAGATTCTGAGGCAGCACATTCTGCCTCATAGCCCATATGATAATCACCAGTATAAGCGTTATTATAGGCACCAAACTTACTAAATTCTTTACTAAACTCACGCGATGTTTTATAGGTTTTATTGGCGCCCAAAACCATATGCTCCATAACATGGGCTGTATCTGTTTTATTATTTGGAGATAAATAATCGCCTGCTCTAAAAACTATATCAAAATTTGTTACAGCGGCGCTTGGAACTGTAATGAGTAGCCCCTCCGCACCGTTTTTTAATAAAACTCTCTCTACACTATGCTGCATTAACGACGGCTCTTTTTTCGGTTTTGGCGTTGCGTTTTACGGGCAGCACGTTTCTTTTTTGTACTAGTACCCTTAATTGTTGCGGCTTTTTTAGCACTTACAAAATCTTCTTCTGAAATAACCTCTGCCTCTGTTATGCTATCTGCGTTATCTATAGATTGGCGGGCAGCACGCGTTAGCTCTGTTTCGTGCATTGGAGTATTTAAGCCAACCCCCGGTGCTGGCATAGCATGCATTATGTTTCTTATAACTGTGCGTCTTAACTCTAATTGCATAGATTCAAACATTGCCTGTGAACGGCTACGATATTCTACTAAAGGATCACGCTGGCCAACACTTGTCCAGTGTATACCTTGGCGCAAATGATCCATGTTTTCTAGATGTTGCATCCATAAATTATCTAAAGTTTGAAAATAGATATCACGCTCTACTATACGCATAATTTCTGGCGTAAATGCAGATTCTCTGGCCTGATATAGCTCTGTTGCCTCTTGTGCAAGAACCTGACTAAATTTATCTGCTGGGGCATCAAATAGCCTGTCTAAAGTTTCATCATCAAACGGAAAAACGTTTGTAATTAACTTTTCGTAATCATCATCTTGGCCTGGTAAAGATGCCAACGCGTGAGATTCTTCTGCTATAAATTTTTGAATTCTTTCGCCTATATTAGCGTTTTCTAACAAAGCTTTACGAGTTTCATAAGTTACTTTACGATGGCGGTTCATAACGTCGTCGTATTTTACTACGTTCTTTCTAATGTCAAAGTTAAAGCCTTCTACCTTTTTTTGTGCGTTTTCTAAGCTTTTACTTACTACACGATTTTCTAGAGGCATGTCTTCGTCTACTTTTAGCCTATCCATAAGGCCTCTAATTTTATCGCCGCCAAACACACGCATAAGGTCGTCTTCTGTACTAACGTAAAATTGAGTTGTTCCTGGATCGCCCTGACGCCCTGCACGGCCTCTTAGCTGATTATCTATACGCCTAGATTCGTGCCTTTCGCTACCAAGTACAAACAAACCACCCTTTTCTACTACGCCCTTGCCAAGCACAATATCTGTACCGCGGCCGGCAATATTTGTGGCAAGCGTAACTGCACCAACTTGCCCTGCCTGTGCTACAATTTGCGCTTCGCTTTCGTTATTTTTGGCATTAAGTATTTGATGCTTTACGCCAATTTTTGTTAGTTCTCGGCTAATTTCTTCGTTATTTTCTATGGCAACTGTACCAAGAAGCACCGGCTGGCCCTTTTTATTTAGCTCTTTAACGGCCTTTGCAATTGCTTTAATTTTAGCATTACGAGTTTTATAAATACGATCTGTTAAATCTTTTCTAACTATTTTTTGGTTAGTTGGGATCTCGGCAACTTCTAGTTTATATATCTGATGAAACTCTTCTGCCTCTGTTAAGGCAGTACCCGTCATACCAGAAAGCTTGTTATATAGCCTAAAATAGTTCTGAAAAGAAATTGTGGCAAGCGTCATAGATTCTTCTTGCACGGTTACGCCCTCTTTGGCTTCTATGGCTTGGTGAAGTCCCTCGTTATAGCGCCTACCTTTTAACAATCGGCCTGTAAAATCATCTACAATTACTACCTCTCCATCTTTTGTTACTACATAGTCTTTATCGCGCGTGAACAAGGTTTGTGCTCGTAAGGCCTGCTCTAGGTGGAATAGCGTTCTAATGTTGTCGCCTTCGTATAAGTTTTTTACACCAAGTAGCTTTTCTACCTTTTCTATGCCTTCTTCTGTTAAGGTAACCTGCTTTTCTTTTTCGTCTAAATTATAATGTTCTGGTTTTAACTGTGCTGTTATACGTGCAAACTGAACATAGGCTTGGCCACTAGCGGCACTAGGAGCGCTAATAATTAGTGGGGTTCTGGCTTCGTCTATTAAAATGGAGTCTACTTCGTCTACTATGGCAAAATTTAGCTCGCGTTGGCGTAATTGGCTAACCTCATGAACCATATTATCGCGCAAATAATCAAAGCCAAACTCGTTATTTGTACCATAGGTAATATCGGCCTTATAAGCTTCTTGGCGACTACATGGGCGCAAATGCTTAAAGCGCGGATCTATATGATTTTCGTCTGTATATTCTGGATCGTAAATATAAGATTCGTCTGGAATAATTACAGCTGTTGTAAGCCCCAAAAAATGATAGATTTCTGCCATCCAACCGGCATCACGTCTAGCCAAATAATCGTTTACTGTAACTACGTGCACGCCCTTACCGGTAAGAGCATTTAAATAAACTGGTGCTGTTGCAACTAGAGTTTTGCCCTCTCCGGTTTTCATTTCTGCTACAGAACCCTCGTGTAAGGACACACCACCCATAAGCTGGACATCGTAATGGCGTTGCTTTAATATTCTAAATGCCGCCTCGCGTACAACAGAAAAAGCATCGGGCAAAATCTTATCTAATGATTC
>CAYRFD010000026.1:0-4228 GCA_964423475.1 uncultured Candidatus Saccharibacteria bacterium | reverse complement strand
AATGATTCTTTTTTTAACCGTTCTTTTAAAACCTCGGTTTGTTTAGCTAATTGCTTATCTGTTAAATTTTTATACTTAGCTTCTTGTTTATTTACTTCTTTTACGCGTTTTTTTAAACGACGTAGTGTCCCACGTTGGTTATCGCCTAGTGCGCGCTTTATAAAATTGCTCATAAAAAATCGGGCCTTTCTTTAATCACCCTCAAAGGTATCGATTAGTATTACTGTAGCCCCCGCAAAACAAATACGGGTATTTTTAAGATGATGATAGTTGAGCTAAAAGCTTATATATTTTTATGAAATATATCCGTAGATATGTAGAATAAAAAATATACGCTTGTAGCCATCTAGGGCATTTTAAAAAGCCTGTACTTGTTTTACGGTGGCTACTACTATTGTATATTATTTTAATCAATTTCGGCCAACAATTTTGCCAAACATCCTACGGATTTTGGTTTCGCCGTGAGTTTTAGTAACATCTGAACGATCTTTATACTTACGAAGCTGGGTTTTTAGCTTTTCTTCTACAATATCTATAGCTGCGTACATATTTACAGTACTTTCGGTTGCCATAATTTGTTCGTTTGGTACGTGCAAAGTTACCTCGCAGGTAGAAGTTTTTTTATCTTTAGATTTTGATTCTTTTAAACGTACCTCTGCATGAGCACTTTTACGAGCATGTTTTGGCATGTAGCTATCTAACTTAGCTATCTTTTTTTTAACGTATTTTGTTACCTCTGGGTTGCTATCCATATGGATATTGGTTATTTCTATTTGCTTTATCATATCTGTTCCCTTCCGCCCATATAGGCTCTTAAAACTTCTGGAATTATTACATTACCCTCTTGGGTTTGAAAGTTTTCTAAAATTGCGGCTAACGGCCGTTCAGAAAAAGCTGTGGCATCATTTGTATGAGCTAATTCTACGCTGCCATTGCTGCGTCGCACGCGAGTTTGCATGGCTCTAGCCTGATAATCTGAAATATAATCTGCTGTGTGAGTTTCGCGGTAGGCATTTTGCCCTGGTAACCAAACATTAATATCTACACCCTTTGCATTTGGGCGCCCAATATCTGCAGTACATTTTTCTAGCACCTGATACGGCAAGCCTAATTGTTGCATTAAATATTCTTGAATAGCTACCATAAAAAGATGCTCTTGTAATGAATTATCTGCCGTGGTAAAACTTTCCATTTCTAGCTTGTTAAACTGGTGTAATCTAAAAATTCCTTCTGTATCTTTACCATACGTGCCGGCCTCGCGCCTAAAAGCGGTTGTGTAGCCCACCATACGTATTGGCAAATCTTTTTCTGGTAAGATTTCGTTCAAATACATGGGTGATAATGTGTGTTCGGCGCTAGCATTTAACCATAGATCTTCTTCTTCTATTTTATAGGTTTGCTCTTGCTTATTTAGGCGGCCAGTAGCCTCAAATACAGCAGTTTTAGCAACCGCCGGGGGTAATACGGGCGTAAATGGATTATCTGGTACGTTTAAATTATTTTGAGCTATAATATCTGCCAATACAGCTCTGTTTGTAAGTGTATTTAAGCCAAATTGCCATAGGGCAAATTCTAATAACACAAGGTCTCCCTTTATATAAACAAAGCGCGCACCGGCAATTTTTGCTGC
Organism: uncultured Candidatus Saccharibacteria bacterium; assembly: GCA_964423475.1. Lineage (GTDB taxonomy): Bacteria > Patescibacteriota > Saccharimonadia > Saccharimonadales > CAIOMD01 > JAUPVN01. Next base: position 2,598 of record CAYRFD010000026.1, on the reverse strand, counting down.
CCGTTCTTTGTCTAGCCACCCTTTTGCCTCTGCAATCTGTGCATGATTTTTAGGCTCAAAATTAAATTCTGGTTTATTGCCAAATTCTTTTATTGCTACGTTTTGTTCTTCTGATTGGCCAACAGGGACCTCTGCAAGTGGCATATTAGGGATAGATTTTAAAAGCTCTAACCATTCATTATGCGTTTGCTGCAATAAAGATTCACGGTGTGCTAAATCTACCTTTAGTTGTTTGCCCTGGTCTATAAGAGATTGCTCTGGCTTACCAGCCTTTTTTATAACATCTGCATTGGCATTACGTTGCCTACGAAGTTCTTCTACTTGGCCAAGTAACGTTAAGCGTTCTGTATCTAGCGTTAAAAGCTTATTTACATCTATGTTATAGCCTTTTTGCTGTGATTTTTCTGCTACAACTGTGGGGTTATCACGCACAAACTGAATATCTATCATATTTATATTATACTCATGTTACATAAAACTACCACCACACAGCTACAAAATTATCGTAGTTTTTTTGCTTGTCTCAGGTGGTCTATTGTAAGTTGAGTACGCTGTTTAGCAAAATTACAAAACTCACAGGGGCCACCCATTATAGAGTCGCCTACATCTGGTATACCTGAATCTAAACAATTTTGCATGGATTTTAAAGTTGGTTCTATCCAACTATCACTGCCTTCATGGGCAATTAGTTTAGTTGTAAAAGTTAAACTGTTATTAAAACTATCGCCATCAAATTTGGCATTGGCATACACAAAATAGCCAGTGTTGCTAACCTTAAAACCATTTTGGCGCAAAAGCCACTGATAAACCTCTAGCTGGCGTTTATAGCTTTGTTGCCAATCGGCATCTAATGATACTTCTGTGGGCTTTGCGGTAGCCTTATAATCTACCACAACAAGTGCGCCGTCTGCGTCTACCCAAACATCATCTACGCCACCAAAAACCTCTAAATTGGCCGGCTCATAAATTGTGCGCACACCCTTAAAGGTGTTTCGCCATGTATCTAGTAGCTTATGAGCAAAGGGCAAAACATCAAGCTTATATTCTACCATTATAGGGTGAGCTTTTTTACTTGCCCTATAACCATCAAATTCTTTTTTAAATAGTTCGTCTATAGCTTTATTTATCTGAAAAGGTGGACCATTTGGCCGTTTTATACCTTGGCGAGCCTCTAACCAAAAACAGCGCGGGCACTGAGTATAAAGCTCAATTTTGCTACGGCTTACGCTATAGGGTGTTGTTTGCCCTTTTTGGTACGGTAACTTTTTTTTATAGGTATATGCCATTTTGTATACTATAGCAATTCCAAATCATAATTGCCAAATTAAGGGTGATGGATGGATATAGCAACCCCAATACAAAAACAACATTTTGATGCGCGACTTGAAGGCTAAAAATTAGTTTTTATTATTCAACGTATCTACTGATATGTTTCTTAATAAAAAACACATTTTTATCTCATCAATTCATCGCCTCAAAAAAGACAGTTTTTGTATTGGGATTGCTATATACAGATTTTACCTAGACGCTGCTAGGCCAACGGCCAAAATAGCGGCTGTTTCTGCCCTTAGGGTAAAAGCAGATATTGCAATATAATTTAGCTTATACTGGGTAAAAAGTTGCTTTTCTTCGTCTGCCCAACCGCCCTCTGGCCCCACTAACAACGCTACCGCTGGTTGCTCTTGTAAATTTACGTATGTAGAATTATGCTGTTCGCATACATATAGCGGTGTGTCTTTATACTCTGCAATGGCCTCTGCTAACATTATTGGCTCTCTTACTTGAGGCAAATCAGCTCTGCCACACTGTTCAGTGGCCTCTATTATAATTTTTTGGGCACGTTCGATATCAAAAAACGTTTTTTCTGTTCTTTTTGTGATAATTGGTACTAACTTATGCACGCCAAGTTCTGTAGCTTTTTGCAATACCCAATCGTTTTTATCGTTTTTTAATATAGACCACAGTAAATATACTTTGTTTTTTGGTAATAAACGAGTCATATCTGTTACAAGCTCTACCTGCACGCCCACGGTGCCGTCTATTTTACTTATTTGATATAGTCGTTCTTCTGTATTATTAAATAATATTAATTGATTACCAACGTTATAGCGTAAAACCCTTAACCACTGGTGTAGCAAACCTTGGTCATGTATCCAAACAGTGTGCCCTAGCTCTATTGGGCCAAATCTATTGTGCATTTGGTGCACATAAAACCTGTGTAACTTCATTATGTTAATTGTATCATTTAAAGAAGCATAAGAAATATAATTTTATAACAAAAAAGCGCCCCGTTGTTGGGGCGCCGTAGTTAACTATTTAATAATTTTTAAAAATAACCTCTTTGGTAAATCTCTAAATATCTTTTAGCATGTTTTGGGCGGCGCTGCGTAAATGATTTTGCTCTTACTTTTGCATAAACACTTTGTTTATGAATCATGTGTTGCAAAACGCGCATGTCCTCGCCTGCTTGATCGTATCGCTTTTTAATACGGCTTTTTATTGTCTTTTTCATATTTTACCCCCTTGGTACTTTACTTATTAATTGGCAGAAGGTATTAACATAAGTATAACAAAACAAACTATACATTGTAAAGCTAA
>CAYRFD010000025.1:0-14236 GCA_964423475.1 uncultured Candidatus Saccharibacteria bacterium | reverse complement strand
ATAGAACATAATAACTAATTTAATATAGCTTCTTGAAGTATGGTTATGGTTTGTTTGGTGTATAATAAAGATATAAATAGCATAAGGATAATAAAATGAGTAAAAAATCTAAAATTATAACCGCAATAATTATTTTAGTTTTGGTTGTTGGCGCAGTTGGTGCCTATATGTATGTAAAGAAAGATAGTAATACTACTACAACTGCAAAAACTAGCCAGCAAAACCCAACGCTAGATGTCGTGGGCACAATTAACGACTATAACGATTTTTCTACATTAAATAAGGCCATAGAGGCGGCTGGCTTAACGGCAACATTGCAAGGGGCAGGCCCCTATACGGTTTTGGCGGCAAACGATCAAGCTTTTGACAATTTGCCAGAAGGCACCTTAGATACTTTATTAAAACCAGAAAACCAAGCAAAGTTGGCCGATATATTAAAATACAATATAATTCCTGCAGAAATAACAACAAGCCAACTTACCAATGGGCAGTTAATAAAAACCTTGCAAGGTCAAGAAGTTAAGGTGGAAATAACAGACGGCAGTATTTATATTATTGATGCTAAAGGCCAGAAAGCTTTAATTGTTAATGCAGATTTAAAAGCCACTAATGGGCTATTGCAAGAAATAGATACGTTACTGTTCCCCCAATAGTTTAAGGGGCTATTACGCCAATTTTGTTAGTAGTGAGTTCTGATTTGAGTTTTTGAATATCTTTTTGGTTTATAGCAGATTGGTTATATTTTTGATCTACAAAAACGCTGTAACCATCTTTGCCGCAAACGCCCGATATGGCATTAGAGTATTGAGGATAATTGTTTATAACTGTAGAGGCGTTGTAAACCACCCCTCCAAGCACAACCCAACAATCTGCCGCAGCACTATGGTTAGATAGCTCTGCCGCGTTTATAACTACGCTTGGGGGTGATTGCGGAATAGAATCGTTTGCTTTTTGGCTGCCGCGCAAAAATAGAAATAATGCGCCAATGCATAGCCCAAACAATACTCCAACAACAGCAATAATATATACAGTTTTTTTATTTTTCATTGGTATTTAATATATCTTGCGGGTTATCTGTGCAAATAATAACTTGCGGCATAAGTTTAATAATTAATTTTGATATCCTGGGTGTATTAATTGTATATACATAAATACTTAACTTTTTGCGCTTGCATTGCCAATAATAATAAGGCAAAAGAAAAAGCCAATTTTTATTATAGCCAATACCGTTTGCATGCACTTTTATAGCACCTTTTATTAGGCCAAAAGGATGGTAATGTTGCAATAAAAAGGTGTTAATGTGTGGTAAGTGTATTTTTGTTGCTAATATTTCATCTTTACAAAAGCTTGCCACTGCGTAGTTTTGGCGTTTTTTAAGTAAATTTAAAGATTTGGCAATTGTGCCAGTTGTTTTAGATTCTATAAATAATGGCGTGGTTGGTAGTACTTTAAATACCTCATTTAAAGTGTGTATATGTGGCAGTTCTGATTGTATTTTTTTTAAATTGGTATCTTTTATAGGTAATCCGCTTGGCAAAATTTTGTTATGGTAAACAATAATTGCATTATCTTTTGTATACTGAATATCAAGTTCTAAAGCTAAAACTTTTTGTTTACTGCTAAAAATAAGTTGCGGTAATATATCGCCTTTTTGATGCTTTTTTTTGCCATGATGTGCAATTATATTCATACTAAGTATTGTATACTATAAAAAAGCACTAATAAAAGAAAGGTATAAATAATGGCTGATTTTAATAAAGTTTTAACAGTTGGTGATGTAAGTGACGGCAAGATTAATTGTGTAATAGAGATCCCAAAAGGTAGTACAAATAAAATAGAGTGGGATAGAACACGCGCAGCTTTTATGTTAGATAGAGTAGAGCCAGCAATTTTTGCTAAACCTGTAAATTATGGGTTTATTCCACAAACCTTAGATGAAGATGGAGACGAACTAGATGTTTTAGTAGTAACAGATGAACCTTTACCAACAGGTATTTGGTTAGAGGCCACAATTATTGGCGTTTTAAACTTTGAAGACGACGGCGAAATGGATCATAAGGTTATTGCTGTGCCAGCAGACGATAGGCATACAAATAATAAAGTAAAGAGTTTGGCAGACTTAGGCGAACGATGGCAGCAACAAATTGAACATCATTTTAGCCACTATAAAGATCTTTATAAGCCTGGTAGCACAAATGTGCAAGGTTGGGGTGATGTAGACGCCGCCAAGGCCATAATAAACGATTGCATAGAACGCTACAAAACAAATAGTAGTTCTTAGTATAAGGGTTATTTGCGGATATTTATTGTTTAAACTATACTTATAACCATAAGCAGAAATAACTTTAAGAAAGGTTATAATATATGGTAACAAAAGTTGCAATAAATGGATTTGGTAGGATAGGTCGTAATGCCTTTAAAGTTGCGTTTGAACGTAACGATATAGAAATAGTGGCCATAAACGACTTAACAGACAACAAAACGCTTGCTTATTTGTTAAAGCACGATAGCAACTATGGGCCATATGTGCACAATGTATCTTATGATGAAGAAAACATAATTGTTAATGATAAATCTATAAAAGTTTATAGGCAATCTGACCCAGCTACCTTGCCATGGGGAGAAATTGGAGTAGATGTTGTAATTGAATGCACGGGGCATTTTGTTGATCCTAATAAAGCTAGATCACATATAGATCAAGCTGGTGCTAAAAAAGTAGTGTTAAGCTCGCCCGCAAAAGGCGATGGTGCAACAACAGTTGTATTAGGGGTAAATGAAAACGCCCTAGATAACGCAACAGACATAATTAGCAACGCTAGTTGCACCACAAACTGTATTACACCCGTAATGGATATTTTAGAGCAAAACTTTGGTATAGAAAAGGCTATGATGACAACTGTTCATAGTTATACACCAAGTCAAAAATTGCTAGATGCACCTGCTAAAGACTTGCGAGAATCTCGCAACGCAGCAGAAAATATTGTGCCAACAACTACAGGAGCATCTATTGCTGCAGGCATTGCTTTACCGCAAATTGCCGGAGTTTTTGGGGGTTTAAGTGTAAGAGTACCTACGCCAGTGGTTAGTTTGGCAGATTTTGTAGTAGTTACAAAAAGCAACACAAGCGTGCAAGAAATTAACGATGCATTTATTAAAGCGGCTAAAGAACCTTATTACCAGGGAATATTATCTGTTACAGACGAACCCTTAGTTTCTTGCGATTTTATTGGTAATAGCCATAGTGCCATAATTGATTTAAGCCTTACAAATGTAGTTGCAGACAACTTAGTTAAAGTAGTTGCTTGGTACGACAACGAATGGGGCTATTGCAATAGGCTTATAGAGCTTACGGCAGACGTAGGGGCCCAGTTGCAACGCGCAAAACAAGAAGACCCAGCTACTACGTTTGCTGGTCCGCAAGAGGCTCATATAGAGTAATAATTATGAAGATTTTTGTAGCAGCAGATCACAGAGGTTTTGAAACAAAAAATGACATTATTGCATATTTAAAAGACCGCGGATACGACGTAGAAGATGATAGCGCAAAAAGTTTAAACCCAGATGATGATTTTCCGGTTTTTGCAGGCAGGGCTGTTCATAAGGTATTATCTAGCGAAGACGATGATGCGCGAGCTATACTAATTTGTGGCACCGGCCAAGGAATGATTATGGCTGCAAATCGTTTTAGGGGCATTAGAGCAGGTTTTGGTTGGAGCCGCCAAGCTGCCAAAGTAATGCGTAATGACGAAGATGCTAATATTATTGCAATCTCTGCAGAAATGTATCAGCACGATCAAGTTTTAATAGAAAACATTATAGAAGATTTTTTGACTACTCCTTTTGCGGCTGCACCTCGTTTTATAAGGCGTAATGCAGAGCTAGATTCGTTGTAGCATGCTACATTTGTGGTAACATAAGTGTATAAATAAGGGGGCTTTATGCAGTGGTTTGATAGTTCTGAGCCAATTTGGAATGGTGAAATTAGCAATAAAGAAGCTAAGCAAAAAATAGCTGGCCAAGTAGCTCAGTATGCTAAAGATAATCAGGTTATAGGCGTTGGTTCTGGTACCACGGCTTTTTTAACTTTAATAGAATTGTCTAAAAAGGTAAAAAAAGATGGCATAAACTTACTTTTTATTGCTACTTCGCACGAGATTGCTGGTTATATAAATCAACTTGGCTTAAAACAAACCACACTATTAAACGCAAAACCAGATTGGTACTTTGACGGCGCAGACGAGGTAGACCCAAATAACAATATTATTAAAGGCCGTGGCGGTGCTTTTGTGCGCGAAAAGTTAGTTTGCGCTAGCTCTGATGAAAGGTATATTTTAGTAGATAAATCTAAATTAGTAGACCATTTAGGCCAAAAAATGCCTCTACCCATAGAGGTAATACCAGAAGCAGTAAATTTGGTTACAGCTCATTTGCAAAATAGCTTAGGGGCAACACCCAACATTCGGCCCGCTGGCGGTAAAGACGGTGGAGTTATTACAGAACAAGGCAATATAATTATGGATATTGCCATAAAAACCGTAATTGATCCTAAAGAATTAAATACAATAATAAATAATACGGTTGGCATTACGGGGTCTGGCCTGTTTACTGACTTTGATATTAAAGTTATAACAGATTAATATTAAAAGAATGAAGTATATTAGCCCAACGGTAACAGCCACAGACGAGGAAACGTTTAATAAACAACTAAGTTTATTAAATAGTTTTGCAAAACGTATACACATAGATTTAATGGATGGTAAATTTACGCCAACTAAATCGCCACCAGAAGATCTGTTAAAAGTTAGTTCGCCTGCAATACTAGATGTTCATGTTATGTACAATCATCCGCTTAGTGCCTTAGACACAATAATAGGTTGGAAGCCAAATTTAGTAATTGTTCATGCAGAATGTAAAGATGATATTAATGAAGTAATAAGCAAACTAAAAAATAATGACATAAAGGTTGGGTTAGCATTGTTGCCAGAAACCACTGTAGAGTCTGTAAAAGATATATTACCAAGGTTTGATCATGTATTAATTTTTGGTGGTAATTTGGGCTATCAGGGCGGTAAACCAGCTGATTTAAAACAACTAATCAAAGTTGATCAGTGCAAGTTAATTAACAATAATTTAGAATTTGGCTGGGACGGTGGTGCAAATAGCCAAAACTGCGCAGAAATTGCCAATGCTGGTATAAATGTAATAAACGTTGGCAGCGCCATCCAAAAAGCCCCAAACCCCGCCCAAGAATATGTTACTTTAACAGAATTAGCTACAAAATAATTTATATAACGTATGAATTCAATTTGATATTTTGATGGGGGGGGGGTGTATTATACGTATTATAATAACTAATTAATAGATAGGAATATGGTATGCCCAATAATACGAAAAATAATAATGTGCCCGAAAAACCTCAAAAAGATTTTTTAACAGCTGCTTTACTTTCATTTTTTTTGGGTCATCTTGGGATTGATCGATTTTATTTAGGCAAAACAGGTACTGGTATTCTAAAATTGATAACCTTGGGCGGATGTGGAATTTGGTATCTAATTGATTTAATACTAATACTTACTGGTTCGGCTACATCAGTAGATGGTCAACAATTAAAAGACAGAAAGAAGAACTTAAAATTAGCATTAATAATAATTGGTGTTGCTATTATGGTAAGCATTTTCGCTAGTATTATTATTAGTGCTACATCGGCTAAAACAACAACGGTAGTAGTTAATCCAAAGTCTAATGATAGTAATTCACAACCAGCCCAGCCTAATGATAGTAATCCAAAGCCAGCCCAGCCTAATGATAGTAATCCAAAGCCAGCCCAGCCTAATGATAAGACAGCATCTATGCCAAAGATTGGTCAGGTAGCAAAAGATGGTAAATTTGAGTTTACTGTTACGGGCATCGAGTGTGGCAAAACGACCGTTGGAACAAATCAGTATTTGACTAAAGACGCACAAGGTCAATTTTGCTTGTTATCGGTTACTGTAAAAAATATTGGTAATGAAGCTCAGACTTTTGATGCATCCAGTCAAAAATTATTGAATGCCCAAGGTCAACAGTATTCAGCTGATAGTGTAGCTTCAATGTACGCCAACCCAAGCGGGTCTACATTCCTTAATACAATAAATCCCGGTAATAGTGTAACGGGCGTAGTCGTGTTTGATTTACCTAAAGATGGTGTGCCAACAATGGCAGAGTTACACGATAGTGCATTTTCTAATGGTGTAAAAATTAATCTTCAATAATTTTTGTAATCGTAATTTGTATTTGTATGCATTTTTTTAGCTAATATTTTTGGTGTGGCAAGCTTGCATACTATGAAATTTATTTACACATTTAAACAATTGTTTATAGAATTAATATCTCTAAGCACACCATATTCTAGACTATTATTTTGGCTTATTGCTACAGTAATTATATATATACTACCTTATAGTTTTTTTGAAAATTTATCTATATGGGGCTTGATAGGCTGGGATAATGCACCCTCTATTGGCTTAACAAGAGCATACTGGTTATTTATACATGGTGATATCGCTGGAGCTTTAGAAAGAAACAAATTGATATTTGCAGTGTTGATTGTTGGTATCCCTATCTTAATCATAGATTTGTATGGGATTATTAAAAATCTTAAATTAAATTCAAATGCTTAATTGTAATTATTTACGATGATATAATATTGTTCTTATGGTATAGTATTAGCATAAAAGGAATGTTATGTCAGTAAAAAAATACACAATAGAAGAGCTAGAAAAAAAGGCTGTTGTAATACGTAAAGAAATAATAAAAATGCTAGAAAACGCTGGTAGTGGGCATTCTGCCGGGCCAATGGGTTTAGCAGATATATTTACAGCTTTTTATTTTGATATTTTGCGTCATGATCCTAAAAAACCAGATTGGGATGAGCGTGATTATTTAATATTAAGTAACGGCCACTGTGTTCCTGTAAGATACGCCGCCATGGCAGAAGCTGGTTATTTTAATAAAAATGAGCTTTCTACCTTGCGTAAGCTAGGCAGCCGTTTGCAAGGCCACCCAGAACGCACACGGCTAGCAGGGCTAGAAAGTACTAGTGGCCCCTTAGGCTGCGGCCTAAGCCAAGCTATTGGTATTGCGCTTGCCCTAAGGCTTAATAAACAACATCACCGCTGGGTTTATGTTGTAATGGGCGATGGCGAGCTAGACGAAGGCAACATTTGGGAAGCTGCCATGATGGCCCCTAGGCATGGTTTGCATAATATAATTGGAGTAATAGACCGTAATAATATTCAGATAGATGGGACTACAGAGATGGTTATGCCACTAGAAGATTTAAAAGCCAAATGGGAAGCTTTTGGTTGGCATGTGATAGAAACAGACGGCAATAATATAGAGGCTTTTATAGATGCCTGTGCAATGGCAAGAGCAATAGTAGAAAAACCAGTAATGATTATTGCTCATACTATTCCTGGAAAAGGTGTAGATTTTATGGAGTACGATTTTGCTTGGCATGGTATGCCGCCAAATCATGAGCAGGCCAGAGAGGCTCTGCACGAGCTAAGAACCTTGCAGGGTAAAATTAGGAGTGAACATGAGTAATATGCATTTAACAGATTATTTGGCTAAAGATGCCGCATATGCACCAATACGTAAAGGTTTTGGCACTGGCCTTAAAATAGCCGGACAATTAGACGAAAACGTTGTGGCCTTATGCGCAGACTTAACAGAAAGTACTCAAGTGCATTTATTTAAAAATGAATTTCCTGATAGGTTTTTTGAGGTAGGCATTGCCGAACAAAACCTAGTTACGGTTGCTTCTGGCCTTGCTGTAGCCGGTAAAGTGCCATTTGCTAGTAGTTATGCTGCTTTTAACCCTGGGCGTAACTGGGAGCAAATTAAATCTACCATAAGCCTTAATAATGTTCCTGTTAAAATTGTAGGCTCTCATGCTGGGCTGTATACTGGCCCGGATGGTGCTACGCATCAAATGTTAGAGGATATAGCAATTATGCGCGTAATGCCAAATATGGTTGTTATTGTACCGTGCGACAACATAGAAGCTGAAAAGGCAACTCTTGCTATGGCAAAAGACAATAGGCCAAACTATTTACGTTTAGCAAGAGAGCCCAGCCCTGTTTTAACAACAGATAAAACTCCTTTTGAAATTGGTAAAGCTTATGTTTTTGAACCCGGAGAAGATATTACAATAATTGCCACGGGTACAATGACTTATCAGGCGCTAAGAGCAGCCGAAATGCTATATAAAGATGGTATTTCTGCAGAAGTTGTTCATGTACCAACCATAAAACCCCTAGATGCCGTTACAATATTACAAAGTGTTACAAAAACTGGTGCAGTAATAACAATAGAAGAAGCTCAGATTGTTGGAGGGCTAGGTGGAGCCGTTGCAGAACTTTTAAGCGAGCATCACCCCACAGCTATGCGCCGTATGGGCGTGAAGGATTGCTACGGCGAAAGCGGTAGCCCACCGGAACTTCTAGAATATTTTGGCTTAACAGCAAAGCATATTAGTATTTCAGCGCATAGTTTGCTAACAGCTCTTGGCCGCCATTAAAGCACGTAAATGTAATGATTTGGTATAGCTTAATTACTGCACACATAGTGTTTGGCGCTATTATGCCAATTGCTTTAAGAAAATATTCACTTTTATACCCAAAAATTCATTTTATACCAGTTATTAGTATATATATTTGTGTTGCTACAGTAGGTGTAATCACTGCTATTTGTCATACTTTTGTTTCTGGTTCTCAGTTACCATTAATAAATGACTATAGCAATTTGTGGCCACTAGTTGGTGTAGGTATATTTATTCCGTTATCTTGGACAATTCAATTTAGGATAATTAGATATATTGGGGCGTCTAATACTGCCGTAGCACTCATGACTAACTATTTGGCTGCATCTGTTTTTGCTGTTGTTTTATTAAAAGAGTCTATTTCTACTATATTTATTGTTGGATCATTTTTTTTGTTATGTGGTGTAGTAGTTTCGTCTTTTGTTAGGCCAGATACTAAACACAAGCAAAGGGTATCTAAATTAAAAATAATAAGCCTTATATTATTAATGTCTTTATCTTTTGGCTTTGGTATTATGTGTGAAAAAATTGCTATAGATGATGCTAATGTATGGACATATATTATGTATGGTTGGCTAGCTCAACTGATTGGTGCAAGTATTATTATAGGTATAGCTGGTAAAAAAGAAATTGCAAAGGTTACTTGGCCACAGGCACGGCATGGGTTATTAATTGGCTTATTAGGGGCTTTAGCAGGATTAACTTTTGTTGGCGCTTTAAGTATTAGCCAACTTAGTAATACAGTTATGGCTACATCTGCTAAGGTAACACTAACTGCATTTTTAGCTGCATTTTTGCTTAAAGAAAGAAACCAAATACCTTTAAGGATGCTTGCAATTGGCTTAGCTATTATTGGTTTATGGATGATTGCTAAATAGACAAATTAACTTAAAAAGCTTATGCTAAATATATGAGTTTAACAATTGCCCAAATAAGAAATAATTGCACAAAAGCAAGAGAAACAATGCAGCGCGCTAGGCAAGAAAAATTTGCCGTTGGGGCGTTTAATATAGATAATCAAGAAACTTTAATTGCCGTATCTAAAGCTGCCTTGGATTTACAGGCACCCATAATGGTAGAGGTCAGTCAGGGCGAGGTAGATGCTATGGGCCTAGATAACATCCGAGACATGGTAGACAATTATAAATTGCAATACGGCATAGAAATGTATATAAATTTAGACCATTGCCCAACAGTAGATGCCGCTAAAGCGGGTATAGATGCAGGGTTTGAATTTATTCATATAGATGTAAGCCAGGCTAATCATAACGCCACAGATGATGAAATTGTTAATGCCACTAAAGAAATTGTTGCATACGCAAAATTTACAGGAGCCATTGTAGAAAGTGAGCTGCATTATTTTGCCGGCAGCAGTAATGTTCATAAAGAAGCATTTGACTACGAAGACATTAAAAAAACTTTTAGTACACCAGCCGGTGCAAAACAGTTTGTAGACGAAACGGGCATAGACACTTTTGCGGCAGCCATTGGAAACTTACATGGTAGTTACCCTGTGCCAAAAATGTTAGATATAGAGTTACTAAAAAGAGTAAGAAAATCTTTACCAAAAGAAGTTAGTATAAGTCTACACGGTGGTAGTGGCACCCCATCTCATTTTTACGAAGAGGCGGTTGTTGCCGGGGTAACAAAGATTAATGTGAACACAGATATGCGTATTGCTTTTAGAAATACTTTAGAAAAAGCATTACACGAACACCCAGATGAATATGCGGTAGTTAAATTAATGCCAGAGGTTTATGGCGCAGTACAAACAGTTGTAGAAACTAAATTACATAGTTATAACTCTATTGGCAAAGCTCGCCCTTAGAAACGAACATAAAGGAGTACTATGAGCATTCATCAACACAGAAAAAACACAACCGTACTAACTGTTGGCGCGGCGGTTCAAGACGTATTTTTAAAAGGAGCAATTTTTACACCACAAAAAGAAGATAACGGAGAAATGGTAGAAGAATTTGTTTTAGGCTCTAAAAATGAGATTGAAGGAGTTGTTTACAGTACAGGAGGCGGCGCAACAAACGGAGCAGTAACTTTTGCGCGTCAGGGCTTGCACACAATGTATTTAGGTAAGATTGGAGACGATATTGCCGGTAAAGCTATTTTAGAAGATTTGCACAAAGACGCAGTAGACACAAGCTTAGTAGGATGCTCAACAGACTACGGTACGGGATATTCTTGTATATTATTAGCGCCAAACGGCGAAAGAACAATTTTATCTTATAGAGGTGCGAGCTCTCATTACCAAATATTAGAGTCTGATTTTAATGATGTTAAACCAGATTGGATATTTTTAACATCTATGGAAGGCAATTTTGAGGTTTTAGAAACAGTTTTTGCTTATGCCAAACACCATAATATAAAAATTGCAATGAACCCAGGCAAAAGAGAGCTAAAAGCTAAAGAACAACTAAAAAAACTCATTCCACAACTTACAATATTATCTATGAACAAAGAAGAAATGCAACAATTATACCCTGGTGAAACGCTGCAAGATTTAGTAAAGGCTGCCAACAAAGACGTACATTATGTAGTTGCCACAGATGGGCCCAATGGTGCTGTAGCGGCCGATAGATGGCACATTGTTACGGCCGGCATGTATGAAGATGTTCCCGTGATAGATAGAACCGGTGCAGGAGACGCGTTTAGTAGTGGCTTTACTGCTATGATTGCAGCGGGTGAGCATTTAGAGTGGGCGGTAACCTATGCAAGTGCTAATTCTACAAGCGTAGTTTCTAAAATTGGCGCTAAAGCCGGTATTTTACATATAGACGCAAATATTCACGATATGCCTCTAGATGTAAAAAACTTATGATAATATTTTTTAAGCCGTTTTATGTTAATATATAAGCATAAGTAATGTGGGACGTAAGTATATAAATAATGTCTAAAATGATATCTGAGCTTTTGGGGGCAACTGAACCTATGTTTAGTATGGCTATAAAACAGCTAGAAGATGCTAGTGGCCGCCCAGGAGTAGATGTTAAATTAACTGCAGAGATTATTGGCCAAGTATTCCAAAAAACAGCCGATCTTAAGTTAGACCCCAAAGACACAACTGGTAAAGAGCTTTATGCCGCACTATTAGTGCGTGTTAAAAAAGATGATGAGAATTTAGCTAAAGTTATTGGCAGTAGCCAAAAAGATTCTGCAGAAGAGCTTTTATTAAAAATAAAACATGCCGTAGAAGCCTTAAATATTAATAAAAAGTGCTGGGTTCTTAAAAAAAGTGTTGCAAAAATCTATTTACGCAAAACTCCGCCCAAAAATATAATGAAAATTCTTGGCTATAGAAGCGTAGATAGCATGTTAAAAAATGAGGATATTTGTGAAATTTTTGGGGCTTTACGGTTTGCAGAAAGCTCATCTTGGCTTAAAACATTTAATAATCATTATAAATCATTAAAGCCAACAGATTTTGAAACAAGAGATATACAGATACTGCGAATGCCCCCAGAAAAATGGCTAAAACATACTAATAATTTTGTAGCTAAAAAACTACATAATATTACACATGTTAAAGAAATGGGAATTATTTTGATTCTCCCAACTAATAATATAATTAAAGATGGTTTAGCTATAACCGTTATGCCTCTTTTGGTGCATTACATTAACGAGATTAGATTATATAGTTCTTACTTTAAGCTACAACAAGTTAAACCTAATTTTGCCAAGATTTTTATTGATACTTTAAATGCCGACCCATATAATGCTGCAATTATGGCTGGCCAAAATATTCATTGGAGAGTAATACAGCGATATTTTGGCAAATTAGATAAAGAACACCACCCAGAAATATTTGAACCACATGTGCAACCAGAAGATTTACACTGGAGAAAAGCCGAATCTGTTATGTACGATATTGACCCACGGTTAGCTTGGTGGCGTGATTTAGATTATGTAGGTATCATGCATTCCGGCAAACCGGTTACATTCAATTTAATTGATATAGCAATGAGCTATCGTAATAATTATTCTTACAATGAACGGGCTGTATTTCATTTTAGGGAAAGCTTGTGGAATGAGTTATTTATTAGGTATATGGGCCAAAAAACACTTGAGCATCAAATTTTATTGCAGTTAGATAACAGCATATTGGCACCAGAAACAATTTTTAAAACATTAAATAAAGGTAATTTATAAATGAAATATTCTATTTGTGTATCTGGTGCAGCTTCTGGCAACACAGTTGGTCAATCTAAACAAGAAGCAGAAGAAGTTGGGATTGCTATTGCAAGGGCTGGGCATATTATTACTACAGGTGCGACTATTGGCTTGCCTTACCATGCCGCTCGTGCCGCTCATAAAGAAGGTGGTATGAGTATTGGATTTTCTCCGGCTACGTCTTTAAAAGAGCATGTCTTAAAATATCGTTTACCTATTGGATTTTATGATTTTGTTAATTTTACGGGTTTAAATTATGTAGGGAGAGATGCATATCTAGTTCAATCATCTGACGCAGTAATAACTGTTGGTGGTAGATTTGGTACTTTGCACGAGTTTACAACGGCTCTAGAAAACGGCACAATATGTGGTGTACTTTTGGGTAGTGGTGGTACTGCAGATGTTATAGAGGAGCTTATGGAACTACTAGAAGCACCTCATAAACATTTAGTTTTGTACGATAAAGACCCAACTAGTTTAGTTAGTAAAATTACAGATAAATTAGATGAACAGTATAAAGATATAGATACTTCAGAAATAGCATACCAGTGGTATTTAAATGATGGTGGTGGTAAAGCTAACGGGTAATATACTAGTATAAGGTGTTTGGGTTGCTATACTAGGTATTAGGATGAATAATAGTTTTGAGCTAAATACTACATATAAGCCAACAGGTGATCAGCCAAAGGCAATTAAAGAAATTGAATCTCGTTTAAAGGGTGGTCAGAAAAATCAAGTTTTGCTGGGTGTAACTGGGTCTGGTAAGACTTTTACAATGGCAAATTTAATTAATAATACTCAAAAGCCAACGCTAATTTTAGCTCATAATAAAACACTTGCCGCTCAGCTTTATGGCGAATTTAAACAATATTTTCCTAACAATGCTGTACAGTATTTTGTTAGTTATTTTGATTACTATCAGCCAGAGGCGTATATTGCCAGAAGCGATACCTACATAGAAAAAGATAGCCAAATCAACGAAGAAATAGATAGATTAAGACATAGCGCCACAAGCTCTTTGCTATCTAGAAGAGATGTAATAATTGTAGCGAGTGTAAGTTGTATTTATGGTATTGGCAGTGTAGATGATTATGGGGCAATGGCCATAAAGGTAAATGTTGGCGAACGAAGAGTACGTGATAAGTTTTTACGCCAATTAACAGATATACAATACACTAGAAATGACATTGCTTTTGCTAGAGGTACGTTTAGAGTAAGAGGTGATGTTGTAGATGTTTTACCGGCCGGAGAAGAAACTGCATATCGTTTTGAATTTTTTGGAGATGAAGTAGACAGGATTACAAGAATTAATCCTCTTACAGGAGAAGTAGAAGTTTCTTTAGAAAACTACACTATTTACCCTAGTTCGCACTATGTTACTCCTAAAGAAAAACTTAAACTTGCTATGGTTAACATTAAAGAAGAGCTAGAGCAAAGAGTAAAATATTTTGAAAAAAACGGAAAACTATTAGA
>CAYRFD010000024.1:0-14698 GCA_964423475.1 uncultured Candidatus Saccharibacteria bacterium | reverse complement strand
TGGCAGAAGGTATTAACATAAGTATAACAAAACAAACTATACATTGTAAAGCTAATACTCAGCGTTTTATCAGATTTATAATATGCTTCACAGTTTGTACTTTAAAATATCGGTTTACTTAATACTTCTTTTTTTAAATAAGCCAAGCCATTTCACGATACGAGCCGTTAAGGATTCTTTAGAAGTACCCAACGACACTTCTTGGTTTTTAGGCGTTCTTACACTTCTAGCACTTGGATGACGTATGCTGGATTCCAAAGTTTTAACACTTTTTTTTGCTTTTAATAGCCTATAAACAACAATATCTGCAACAAATATTATTTCTTTTGTATAGCCATTAATTAATTGTTTTACATTTATTAATGCTTCTTTTGCTAAATCCAAGGATTTTGCAACTTTATATAAAGTATCCTCTTTCTCTCTTTCTGTAAAACTGTCTAAATTGTCAAGCCTACTAAAATATATTTCAGCGGCAGATATTTCTAACTTACTATATTTAGCTATTATTGCTAATACTTTTTCAATTTTATCATTATCGGGCCCAAGCTCCTGAGCAATTACATCTTTAATCTCTGCCATATCAAGTGATAAAGCCTCTTTATCAGCAGTGCTAGATACTTCAGGTTGGCCATAATTACTATCAAGGGCTATATGTCTGTTTTCTCCGGTTTGCACTTTTATCCTATATTTATATTTATAATTATTGCTTTAACTAGTATGGCAATAAAATAAATAATTGCAAGCCAATACTTTAATATTTATAATTAGCAAATTATACAATTAGCATGAGCCAAAAGAATAATGCCATAAGTGGTAACATGGTGGCGCCAAAAATGCTTGGTGCTTTTTGTTTAGCAAAATATGCGTAAAGCGTAACAATTACAGCCCCAACCACAAACCAAGTAATATAGTTTTTTAAGGGTATAACTGCATCTTGCCAAGCCCATAAACTATATGCGGTGGCAAATTGTTCTAACACTAAATCAAACATTACAACCAACCCTGCTGCAACTATTATTTTGGCAAATTTACCTAAATTACTAAAACTTACAATTTGCCAAGCAGATAATGTTACTAACAGCCAAGTTATACCAATAAGCAACGGAACACCAAAAATTTTAAGCCCCAAAAGTGGGCCGTAACTATAATTACCAAATATTAAACCGCTATTAACACCAATAATTTCTACTATCATACCAATTATTATTGCTGTTACAGCTAAGTAAACTCTATTTTTGGCAGGAGCATCCCAAAACCAAACCGTTAAAGCCGCTAATATACCAATTACAACAGGAGTTAAGCTTAAAACATAGGTAAGACCCAAGGCATACTGCACTACACCAGCCAATAAAAAAAATGCCACAATAGCAATAAGAGTTTGTTGACGATATTCTGACCAATAATATTGAAGCCGTTTTTTCATAACATACCTGCTACTATTTTAGCAGACCTTAGCGCAAGCGGAATACCGCCCCCTGGATGAACTGTCCCACCTATACAATAAAGGTTAGAATATTTTGTATTAATAAGCCGTGAACGATGCGCCATACGGCTCAAACTATTTAAAGATTCACCGTAAATTGCGCCCTGCCATGCCCCTGTTTTGTCTTGCAAGCGGCTTGGGCTTAAATAATCTTCTGCCAAAATATCTATGCCATATCCAAGGCATGCTTCTATACGTTTTTTTACAATTGGCCGTAGCATATCTACCGCAGAATCTAGCGTGCCAGCTGGCACGTTTATCATTACAAACCAATTTTCGGACCCCTTTGGTGCCATAGCGGGCTCTAATTTACTTGTGCAATTAATATATACTGTTGGGTCTTGCGGAACTTTTTGATTCATTAATGCTTGATATTCTGTTCTATAATTTTTACTGAACAAAATTGTGTGTAAGCCAAAAGCTTTATGATTACCTTTTACCACCCAATAAGACACTACTGCAGATGTAGAACGGCTCTGTGGTGTATTTTTAGGCGTTTTAACGTTGTTATTTAGCAAACTTGGCAGATAGGCCACATCACCACCATAAAGCACATAATTAGCTTTAATTAGGCCCTGTTTAGTAATTACGGCAGCAACACGCCCCTTTAATGATTGTATAGATAATACAGGACCATTAAATACAAACTCTGCCCCAAGCTTTTTTGCAGCATTATATAAACCTTCTACAATACTACGCATACCCCCAATTGGGTAATATGCACCCTCGTTTAATTCTAATGCACCCGCTAGGGCGGTTACTGCGGGGGCAATATAGGGGTTGCTACCACTATAGGTAGCAAATCTATCAAACAGTTGAACTAATTTTGAATCTTGAAGCTTATTAACATTTCTGGTGTGCAAATATTGAATTAAAAATGGCATAAGCGCGGCAAACGCCCTAACACCTCTTGGCGATAGTGTAGACAATAAAGATGGCTGTCTATCTAGGTACACAGGTATACTTTTTTGATATGCACTATCTATTCTTGCGTAATATTTTGAAAGATTTTTTATGTTTACATTAAAATTACGTACTATAGAGCGTTCTATTTGCGCCCTACCAGATGGCATAGTGTAATTAAAGCCATCTTGCCAAAAATACCTTGTAATTTCAGAAGTTGGCAAATAGCTCCAATAATCTCTGGGGTTTAAGCCTGCACTAATATAAATATCATCTATTGTAGCTACATCTGTGCATAAACTTGGCCCCGTATCAAAAGTTGCTCCTCCCAAAGTTAACAAACCAATTTTACCACCATAAGTATTTGATGATTCTAAAACTGTAACTTTATAACCTTTAGCGCTTAATAAAACTGCTGAGGCTAAGCTACTTATACCGGCTCCAACAATTACAACTTTTTTAGCCGTATTATTTGCTTGCATAAATACCTACGTTAAAGCTTAATATTTGGGTAAATTGCCCTAGTAGTATCGTCTATCTCACTACGCATATGCACAAAAGGCACACCCTCGCGCGCACTAACACCTTCTAGCAGCCAAAAAACTCTCTCACTATAACCCCAACCACAAGCTGGTGGCATGCCGTATTCTAACATCTCTATATAATCTATATCTAACATCATAGCCTCTGCATCGCCACTATCACGCATTTTTTGTTGCTCTACAAACCTATTTAACTGATCTGTAGGATCATTTAGCTCACTAAAACCATTACCAAGCTCGCTACCACCAATAATTGGTTGAAACCTTTGCACAACATTTGGGTTTTGTGGGTTTCCTTTTGCTAGTGGGCTAATAAACTTAGGGGTGTTAACAAGCCAAACCGGACCCACCACATCTTTTCTTATGTTCTTCCATAATTTATCTATGCCACGCGCAATACTATCTGTCTTTTCTACTTCTAATTTATTTACCTTTAAGGCTTCTGCAACTTGTTCTATGGTGCAATTAAAAACATCAATACTATAAGCATCTTTTATAGCAGTGGCGTAATCTAGCTCTTGCCATGTATCTGCTAAATTAACTTGCTTGCCATGAATATTAAATTCTAAAGTTCCAAAAGTTTCTTGAGCCACATATCTAAACATTTCTGTCATAAATTTCATGCCATCTTGCCAATTTGCATATGCCCAGTACCATTCCATGGCTATGTGCTCTGGCAAATGCTCTTCTGTATAGTTTTCGTTTCTAAAGCGTGGGCCAATATCAAAAACCTTTTCGTAGCCACCACCAACAAGACGTTTAAGTGGTAACTCGTGGCTAATTCGCAAATAAAAGTCTTGATCTAGTGCATCCATATGAGTAACAAATGGGTTAGCATCGGCACCACCAGTTGTGTGTTCTAAAACCGGCACGTTTATTTCTATAAAATTGTTT
Organism: uncultured Candidatus Saccharibacteria bacterium; assembly: GCA_964423475.1. GTDB lineage: Bacteria > Patescibacteriota > Saccharimonadia > Saccharimonadales > CAIOMD01 > JAUPVN01. Next base: position 10,876 of record CAYRFD010000024.1, on the reverse strand, counting down.
TTTAACAAATACTCTCTTGTTGCCTGCCAAAATTTACTACGCCTAATGTACCTGGTGTAAACATCTTTATTAACATTAGTGTCTACATAACGGCGGCGTAAACGCTCTTCTTTGTTACTAAACCCCTCTTGCTCTGATGGCATAGGCCGCAAACTTTTAGCCAAAATTCTTAAAATTGTTACTTCTACAGACTTTTCGCCTGTTTTAGTTGTAATAACCACACCAGTTGCCTCTATAAAATCGCCATTGTCTAATAATGATATATCTTTTAGGGCAAGCTCACTATTAGCATAATTTGGAGCATTATTAACTGTTCCATCTTTTAAAAATAGTTGCACTTGGCCAGAAGCATCTTTAAGTACAATAAATGCTAATTTACCAAATTTTCTTATACCGGTAATACGGCCGGCAACTGTAACTGATTTACCCGCCAGATCATCATAATTTTTACCAATATCTTGCGCCATATTGGTACGACTAGATATTGCAGGATAAGCCTGAACACCTAATGCTGTTAAATCTTGTAGTTTACGAACCCGCTCATCGCGCAGTTCTTGTAACGTTGCCATTAGGTATAGTATACATCAATACATTATCAGTATCATTTTATATTTATTATTCTACTATTTAGGGTGCCCTCTAACGTTTCTGGCCAAAGCTGTTACTGTGGCCAATGCACCCATAAATTTATTTAATAAAGAATTATCACCAGCTTCATTTTCTGGATTTACATCAGTAGTTTCACGAATTTTTTCAATCAATAAATTTTCTAGTTTATTACGTTCTTCAAATAAAATATCAGCTAAATCATTAATGCATATTAAACCATTTTCCGAATAATTATTACTAAGACTACAGTAATTGGCTTTTATAAACTCAACTATTTTTTGTAATTGTTTAATCCTTTGATTAGCGTCTAATAGTTCTATTTTTACATCAAAGAGTAGCCTTTGCTTGCTTAACAATTCAGCACCTTCAAGATCATAACCTTCTGTATGATCATACTCTCTTATACCTTCAATTTTTGAACTCATACTATTACGTAATCTAAGGACCTCTTTCTTTAAATCTTTAGAAACTTTGCTTAGAGAATCCATGGTAACTTCTAAATCGACTATCTGCTGCTCAATCCATTCTACTGATATCTCGCTTACTTTGCTATCTAATAAGCCAATTAGACCTTGAGCTACTAAAGAATAATGCACAAATCTCCTTGGGTATTGAGATTCGGTTGCTGGTAATGGTTGGTTATGGTACCTAGGCAGAACATATTCAGACTCACTATCTGGGGGCAATACTAGACCATGGGGTAGTTGTGCGACCTCGTGTAAATTTATTAGTGAAGATGTGCGTCGAAAATCATCATGCCCACCAGGAAAAGAAATATCTTTAATCATTATAATAATATAACAAATATTAGTATTTATGTCAATTAAATTATACTGCTTTTTAGCTTATAGAGTTAACTTTATAAACAGTGGTTTCGGCTGGCGTAACAATTTGCACGCTATCGCCAATTTTTTTGCCCAAAACGGCTTTTCCTATTGGTGATTCATCGCTAATTTTACCAGTTAATGGATCTGCTTCTACCGTGCCTACTACCTGAAAAGTTTGAGATTTGCCACCATTGCTTTTAAGTTCTACCGTACTACCAATGTGCACAACAGAAACCTTTTTAGGTTGGGCAATTACTTCTGCATTTTTTAAAATGTAATCTATCTCTTTTATTCGGTTTTCGTTACGATCTTGCTCTGTTCTGGCGCTTGCGTATTCGGCATTTTCACTTAAATCACCCATTTCTCTGGCAGTTTTTATGCGTTCTGTTATTTCTGCACGAGCAGCTATTAAAGAATCTAGCTCTGCCTTTAGTTCGGCTATGCCGTCTTTGGTTAATTTGTATACTTTATTCATGGCTTTACCCTTACATCTTTCTTTATTTGACTGATTAAAAAAGAACTGCAGAATGTTTATTACAGGTGCAGCTGTTGTAGTATATCACAGCCACCTAGTTTGTAAATAGTTACAAGATGCCCTTATTTGTTACTAGTTTAATAAGATCTTCTTTAGATACCATTTGGGCTTGATCTTTTGTACGTTCTTTAAGCTCGTATACGTTTTGTTCTATGGTTTTTTTACTAATAACTACCTTGTAAGGAAACCCGTATAAATCGGCATCGGCAAATTTTTCACCTGGCCTTACATCTCTGTTATCCCAAAATACTTCTACCCCGTTTGCTTGCAAAGTGTTGTATAGTTCTTGAGACTCATTTGCTATTGATTTATCTGTTCCAATTTGGGCCAAATATACCATAAACGGTGTTACTGGTTTGGGCCAAATAAGACCCTTACTATCGCTAAAATGTTCTGCCAAAACACCCATTAAACGGCTTACTCCTATACCATAACAACCCATTACTATAGATTGCTGCTTGCCAGATTCGTCTGTATAGTACACATCTAATAAATCTGTATACTTTGTTTCTAAGGGGAAGATATTCCCTACCTCTACACCCCTTTTTATTTGATAGAGCTTGCCTGTATCTGGGTGAAAATCGCCCTCTTTTGCAGTTTTAATATCGTAAACCTGCTTTGGTTCTGGCAAATCTTGGCCCCAATTTACGTTTATACTATGACAATTAGTTTTGTTTGCACCCATCTCAAAATTAACTCTATTTAAACAAGATTCATCTATAACTATTTGCACATCTTTTGACAAGTTAAGCAAGCCTGCATAGCCAATATCTGCTTTGGTGACTTTTTTTACAATTTCTGATGGTGCTAAATGGACTTCTTTTGCTTTTAAAACTTTACGCAATTTTATCTCATTTATGTTATAGTTACCCCTAACTGCAGCCGCCACAATACGGCCATCATTTGTTCGGTATAACATAGTTTTTGTAGTTTTTTCTACGGGTATTTTTAAAAACTTTGCCAATTCTTGCACACCAACAATACCAACACCCTCTACCTCTTGCATGGATGCTTGTGGTGAGCTGTCTTTAATAATGGGAGCTTTAGATGGGGCTACTTCTTGGTTATAGTAAATATTATCTTCTGGTATGCAAAATAACGTGTCTTCACCAGCTTCACTTAAGGTTTGGTATTCGTCGCTATATTTTTCTGTAAAAATGCCGCCATCTGCCTTGGCTCTAAATGTAATATCGCCCAAACCTAAACGCTTATACACTTTTGTGTAAGCACCGGCAATTTCTTCGTACACCCTATCGTGCTCTGTCTGATTTTTACTAAAAGAATACATATCTTTCATTAAAAACTCGCGGCCACGCAATAAACCACTTTTTGCCCTAAGCTCGTTTCTAAACTTACTTTGTATTTGGTAAACGCTAAATGGTAAATCTTTATATGAATGCACATATTGGCCCACTACATCTACAATTGGCTCCTCGTGCGTTAAGCCTACTCCAAGTTCTGTACCATTTACTAGTTTTGTTTTAAACCAGTTATCTACTTTACTATCATCCCATCTATCTGTTTTTTGCCATATTTCTTTTGGTTGCAAAGTAGTCATAACTACCTCTTGCCCGCCTATAGCATTCATTTCTTGGCGTACAATGTTTTTAATATTTTCTATTACTTTTACGCCTAATGGCAAAAACGCATAAACTCCAGACATTTCTTTATGTATAAAACCAGCCTTAATTAAAAGTTGGGCATTTTTAGCCTTTTCGTCTGCGGGCACTGTTTTTTGGGTTTTAGTGAATAGTTGAGTTGCTTTCATACAAATAAGTGTAACATTATAACAAAGGAATAATAAACAACGCGCCAAAAGCTATTAAGTTTTTAATAGCATGCAATAATATACTTGCCCAAATAGAACCAGTTTTTTCAAAAACCCAAATTAAAGCAAAAGATAAAATAAAAGTATCTATAGCAACATTCCACTGGCCATGAGCTAATGCAAATAACATGCTAGAAAACACTGCCGCCCCAATTAATTGCTTTTTTTCTGCTAAGACAACACTTAAAACTGTACCACCAATAAAAATACCAGCCGCCAAAAAATTACTTGTTAATGCAAAGATTGCAGCAATTGCTAACCCAAAATATATTATGGGCATAGGTTTCCAGTTATCGCGCATCCCCTGATAAATAAAACCCCTAAAAAAAAGTTCTTCTGCAATTGGGGGTATAATCACCAAACCAATAAACGCAAGCAAAAGTTGCCAGCCAGCGGGGTTAGCAAAACCAACGTCTTGAGCCTGATCTGCATTAAAAGATGGCACCAAAAGACTTAAAAGCCCCATAGAAATTAACAATACTATAAAATACAGCCCATAAGCTGCTGGCACACGCCACATCTTAGCCCATTGTAATGGTTTTAAACCTAGTGTTTTTATGGGTATTTTTTTAGATTTTAAATATACAATTAACGTTGCAAGTAAACCAAGCGATGCAACACCAAGTAAAACCAAGCTTACCCATGGCTGTTTTAATAGCTCTTCTTGAGAATAATCTTGCCCTGTTATTAAGGCCGCTATAACAATTGGAATAACAGTGGCAAATTGCGATAAAGTATAGGCTAAAATACTTATTAAAATTGTTGCCCTAACAGACCAAGCAACTTTTACCCTTAACGGATTTTTTAGTTTTACATTTATACTTTTGCTAGGTAAATTATTTTGTTCATGCATTAATAAAACCTATTTATATCTACAATAACTATTACGGCAAATAATAACATCAAAATTGCAAAACCTGTTCCATGAATACGTTCCTCTGTTTGTGCAGAAAGTGGTTTTTTACGAACTTTATATAACATCATTACAAATGCTCGCCCGCCATCTAGCGCGGGTATTGGCAAAAAGTTCATTATTGCCAATGTTAAGCTTAAAATGCCTACTATAAATAATATAAATTGGTACCCCAAGCTAACATTTTGTTGCAAAATTGCAAATATGCCTACTGGGCCGGCTACGTTTTCGCTGGCTTTGGCGGCATCTTTTTTTGCGTCATTAGCATTAAAAGTTACTAAGTTTACAAAAGCTTTTGCTAGGCTAACTAAAGCATTCGCAAGCGCCTTTAAAGTTAAAACCGTAAACTGAGCAGAAACACCAACAGCTACAACAGGAGCAGACCAAGTAGATTGTAAAAGAGTATAATCACGCGGAACAACCCCCAAATACCCCTTTGGGCTACCGCTATCTATACTTTGTTGAACTTCTTGCTGGCTTAGCAACAATATTTGTGATGTTTGCTCTTGACCATTTTGCACATATGTAACAGGAACAGCTTGGCCAGCATTAGCTTTTGTGGCTTGCACTAAAGAATCGCCACCGGTAACTGGCTGATTATTTATAGAAACAATTTCTGAACCTGCTTTTATACCCGCTTGATCTGCCGGAGAACCGGTTGTAACCTTAGCGGCAAACACATCTTGCCTAATAACTTTGCTATCACTTGCTACGGTAAACTGGTTTGGTACAATTTGGGGCATCCCCACCCATGCAACTATAGTAAAAAATATTAAAGCAGCCACAAAATTAACAGCTACCCCTGCAAGCATAATTCGTAATTTTGCATTAGTAGATGCGGCCCCTAAAGAACCCTTTTCTGTAGCTGCATCGTTTTCGCCCTTAAGGCGTACAAAACCGCCAAGTGGTAACAGGTTTACTGTGTAATAACTTTTAAAAATCCCTTTGCCAAGGGTTTTACCAAATAACTTTGGCGGAAACCCTACCCCAAACTCTTCTACCTCTACACCGTTACGTTTGGCAACCAAAAAATGGCCGTATTCGTGCAAAACAACCAACATAAAAAATAAAAATAAACCTAAAATTAATAACCACATTAAATACCGTACCTCCTTTGTCTTTTGGAATAATCATCTATGGCTATATCTAAATCTTTTGGCGTAAAATCTGGCCATAACTTAGGCGAAAAATACAGCTCGCTATAGGCTGCACGCCATAACATATAATTACTAATACGCTGTTCACCAGATGTTCTAATAAGCAAATCTATCGGCGGCACCACACCACCACCATACAAATTTGCCTCTACCATTTGCGGTGAAAGCTGCTGATTTTTAGCTAAAACTGCCTTAACAGATTCTATAATTTCTTGTTGGCCACCATAATTAAAACATAAACAAAACAGTAACTTAGTATTATTTTTTGATGTTTCTTCTGCACTGCGTAGTTGTTTTACTAAAGATTTAGACAAGCCGTCCTCGCTCCCTAGCCAAATAAAGCGAATATTCTTTTTATGTAGCTCTTTTATGTAGCCCTCTAATACCACTTTTATAAAATGCATCAAAAAATTAACTTCTTTTTTGGCTCTATGCCAATTTTCTGTAGAAAAAGCAAAAACACTAAGACACTTAACGCCACGGTCTAAACTCGCGTCTGCAACCTCTTTAAAGGTCTCAAAGCCCTGCTTATGGCCCTCTTGGTTATCTAAGCCGTGTTGCTTGGCCCAGCGCCTATTACCATCTAATATAATGCCCACATGGGCTGGAATTGTCTTTTTTTGTGGCATGTTATTATATTGTACCTTACCATAAACACTAAATAAAATTATACTAAACTTTATACTGTCATTATTTCTTGTTCTTTTGCCTTAGCTAAAGCCTCTACCTCTTGCTTGGCTTTTGCCATATGTTCATCTATTTGCTTTTCTATTCGGCTATAATCATCTTCTCCAATTTGTTTGTCTGATTTGGCCTGCTTAGCAACGCTTAAAACATCGTGCCTAATATTACGAGCAGCAATATGAGTTTCTTCTACCTTTTCGTTTAGTTGTTTTACTATTTGAGCTCGGCGCTCTGTAGTTAACGGTGGTATAGGGATTCTAACAACCCTACCGTCGTCCATGGGGTTTAAACCAAGCCCTTGATCATTTCTAATAGCCTCTGATATTGTTGCAATATTATTTGGGTCAAAAGGTGTTATTTGCAATAATTGCGCCTCTGGAGCCAAAACATTACCAACCTGATTTAACGGCATAGCACTACCATAGGCCGTAACCATTACACCATCTAGCATACTAGGATGAGCCCGGCCAGTACGAAGTTTCTTAATTTCTTCTGCAAAATGCTTATTTGCAGAAGATAATCTTGTTTTTGCATCTTCTACAACACTATTTGGATTCATATATACCCCTTAATTTAAATTTGCTTACGCTAATTCGCCCAAAGCCATGCGGTTAAAACGCCGTACAACAATGTTTTCGCCTAAAATTGCGTTAGCTTCTTTTACATATTGGCCAACAGTAATGTCTGGGTTTTTAATAAATGGTTGCTCTAGCAAACACTGTTCGGCAAAATGCTTTTTTACCATGCCGCTAACAATTTGATCTACCATTTTTGCGGGCTTTCCATCTGCTATAACCTTTTCTGTATATTCTTTTTGGGTAGATTCTTTAACATCTTGTGGAATGTCGTCTATGCTTACATAAACTGGCGCGCTGGCGGCAATATGCATAGATACATCTTTAACTAAATCTGTAAATTTTTGGTTACGGGCCACAAAGTCTGTTTCGCAGTTTACTTCTACCAATACGCCTATTCGGCCATCGTGCAAATAGCTGCCAATAACTCCGGCACGAGCCTCGCGTTCACCGCGTTTTTCTGCTTTTGTCATACCTTTTTTGCGCATTGCTTTTAGGGCTTTATCAAAATCTCCATCTGCTTCTACTAATGCAGCTTTGGCATCTGTAATTCCTACGCCTGTTAATTCTCTTAGTCTTTTAATTGTATCTATATCTACTGCCATTATTTTTTACCTTCTTCTTTTTTTGCTGGCTTAACATCTTTTTTTGGTGCTTTTACGGCTTTTAGAGATGGTTTTTCTACTTTTTCAGCTTTGGGAGCTTCTGCTTTTGCTGGTTCTGCGGGCTTTTCGGCCTTTTTTGCATCTTGAACAGGTTTAATAGCTGCAGCTTTTGCTGGCACATCTACCTTGGCATTTTTGCTTAAGGTGCCTTCTTTAACGGCATCTGCAATTTGATTAGTAATATATTTAATACAACCAATAGCATCGTCATTAGCTGGCACTGGGTAAGTAATTTTAGTTGGGTCTACATTAGTATCGGCAATTGCAATTACTGGTATGCCAAGCTTTATAGCCTCGTTAATGGCATTTTTATCTTCTGTGGCATCTGTTACAAACACAACTCCGGGTTTACCGCGGAGTTCTTTAACGCCGCCGTAATCTATGTTCATAGCATCTATTTGTTCTTGAAAACGTTGCACCTCTAGCTTGTTATAGCGGTTAGCAAGCTCACCACTAGCCATTTTAGTTTCTAGCTCTTTTAAGCGCTTAATACGAGCATTAATAGTAGTAGAATTTGTTAACATACCGCCCAACCAACGTTCTGTAACATAAGGCTGGCCAGCATCTATGGCGGCTTCTTTTACTACATCTTTAGCTTGGCGTTTAGTACCCACAAAAAGTACTTGGTGCCCTTTTGCGGTTTGCTGCGCTACAAATGCAGTAGCCTCATCTAGCATTTCTGCAGTTTTGGTAAGATCTATAATATGAATCCCACCTCTTTTACTGTGTATATACGGTGCCATCTTAGGGTGCCACCGGCTGGTCTTATGACCAAAATGTGCGCCTGCTTGTAGCAAGGCCTTTACATCGGCTTGTGCCATTTATCCTTCTTTCTTTGTTTGCAACTGCCCCTAGTGGGGAGGATTATACCTGCAAACTGTTTCATTAATTAATATAGTAATAACATTATAACACAATAATATTTTAATAAATACTAATATTAAATTGTTGTTGCAATCTTGATTGCTATAAATTGCTGCTGTTTTGAGCTAGTTCTTCTAGCAAAATATCTATTTGCTGAGTAATTATATCCATATGGCTGGGCACATTAGCTGTTAGCCACTCTACAATTTGGGTTTTATTACCACTTTTTGTAACTTGTTCAAATTCTGCTTGTTGTTCTGTGCTTATAGCACCTACAATTGCCATACCAATGCGCTCATGCAAAGTTGTTTCAAAATGATCTTCTAATAATAACCTATGTTCATCACTCATTTGCACATCTAGTGCATCTAATAATTCTTTAAATTGTCCATCATCTATTAGTTTCATATTATAATTATCCTTTTTTTATATTAATTATTGCCTGTATTATACCATCCTTTATTATCATCGGCATCTTCTCTAATTTTATAAATTCTATCTAATCTTTCCTGCCTTGCTGCAATTTGTTTATCAATTTTTGCCCTCTCGGATGTACCTTCTTGCGTTACGCTTCTTTGCTTGAATTTTTCTTTTATCTCACGTTCTAAAGCCTCCTTAATTTCTACCAGACTATCCCGTACTTTTCTTTCTTCATCGAGCAAAAGTTTGCTTTCTAAAACCTTAGAATGGTCTCTACTCAAAACGGCTTCTGCTTCATTTAGTGCTGAATCAACTGATTCTTTTGTTGTGGGTCTAGGTTTTGAATCAATTCCCTCAATAATTCTATGGGCTGCATAGAAATCTTCGTGAGCTTGTGCTCTTTTATCATCAGTCCTGGCAAGGTCTGTATCGTAAAATTTTATAGGTTCTTCTAGTACTTGTTGGGCTCTAGCCAGTCTTTGCGCTGCAATATCCCTATCATCTAATCTTATACCTTGCTCGGTATCAGTTTGTGTGCTTTGAGCGCCTTCTGTATTTTTTCTTTTAAATATCTTTTTAATAAACTTAGATATTCTACCCTTAAGAGTCTTTTTTGTGGGTTCTGCCAGTGCTTCTGCAGTTTTTTCTGATTCAGCCCTCCAGGCCTCTACTTGTGTTTCTGACTGAGTACGTCTTTCTACTAAATGGTCTTTGCCATCCTCTCCAGTTTCAACCCAAAATTGATCACTACCTCTTGAGTCTATATATGCTGGATCTGCAGAATGGGGCCCAGTAGCTATTTCTGTATTATATGCAGAAGTTGACTGGTCAACTCTACTTTCATAAGCTCTGCCAAGAGCAAGTTGATCTCGTTCTGCTTGAGTTAAGCCCGCTTCTGCCTCTTGGCGATCCTCTATACCCATATCTGTTTCTATTATACCTGTACCCGGTGTTCCTACGGGTGCTCTATCCCCACCAGCATTGAATCTTTCACCCATTTTTTTATTCCTTTTTTTGTTATATTTTTATATTATGTTATTTGATGATTAAATTATGCTCTTATTGATTATGCTTTGTCAAGTGCTCCGCATTTATAGTTCATATATTATTAACGTAGGGCTAATTAGACCCAACATTTTTTTCTGCACGCTTTAAAGCCCGGTTAATAGCAAATCGCATAAATGGGTTTTGTTGTGCTGCGTATTTTTCAACATATTGTACGCCTTTTTTCGTTAAACCGCCTTGAGCTTGCATTAAATCTCTTACAACCTGATCACCGCCAGCCATTAATCCACGTCTTGCTGCCCCAAAAGGATTTATTGCTGCACGTGTTATGCCTGTTGCGCTAGGTCTATAGCCAGTGCCTGCAACGCCTTCCCAGTGTTTTGTTTCTTTAATAACGCCTGCGCCTTCTAGGCATGTTGTACCAAGAGAAGTTGCATAAGTAGTTATTGCTTCTTTTGTTCTTGGGTCTTTAACTAAATTTCCAACAGATTCTTGCACAGTGCTATACAAATCAGAGGCTGTTTCTCCAAAGTCGGTTTGTACTTTTTCTGCTACGCCCATAGCTGCAGATCGCATTCCTTCTGTTTTGCCAAAGCCACGTCTACCTAAACTACCCAAACGGCCTACCGCTCTTTTAAGACGACCTTTCATTTCTTCTGGCCCTCTTTTATCAGCTATAGAATCTTGCGCGGCTGGGGTTGAAGTGCCCCAATCAGGTGAATAATCTATGCCAGACTCTCCGGCCCAATCTCGCTCGGCCGTTGTCGCAACTCCACCATAGCCATCGTACGCGG